>JAKLEJ010000062.1 GCA_022711695.1 Verrucomicrobiota bacterium
AGGGCCGGCTTTACACGATGGGCGTGGTCGAGGGCCGGGAAACGGTCTGGTGCCTGGAGGCGGCCACCGGCAGGGAGGTCTGGCGGCATTCGTATCCCTACGTGTTCAAGCCGCAGTATTACGAGGGCGGATCGAGCTCGACTCCCACCGTGGCAGGCGGGCGGGTCTATTCCCTGGGACAAAGCGGCGAGTGTTTCTGCTTCGACGCGGCCACGGGCAAGATCGTCTGGTCAAAACACCTGGCGCGGGATTTCGGGCTGGCCGTGCCCACGTGGGGTTTCGCCAACTCGCCGCACATCGAGGGCGACCTGGCGCATCTGAACGCCGGGACGCGCGGGGCCGCGCTGAACAAGAACACCGGCGAGCTGGCCTGGTGCAACGGCAAGACCGCGGCGGGCTACTCGTCGGCCGTGCCCTTTGCGATGGGCGGGACCCGGGCCATCGCCTATTTGGCGGCCCGGGAGTTGGTGGCGCTGGAGGCGGCGACCGGCCGGGTGCTGTGGCAGCATCCCTGGAAGACGGACTGGGACGTGAACGCCGCGGACCCGGTCATCGAGGGCGACAAGGCGTTCATTTCCTCGTCCTATAAGAGCGGCGGCGCGCTGGTGCAGTTCGGCGCGCAGCCGCCGCGCGAGGTGTGGCGCAGCCGGGAGATGGGCAACCACTTCAACAGCTCGGTGCTGGTGAACGGATTTCTCTACGGGGTGGATGGCGAGGCGGAGAAGCCGGCGCTGCTGAAATGCCTGGACTGGAACACCGGCGAGGTCAAATGGTCCTACAAGGGCCTGGGGCTGGGATCGGTGCTGGCGGCGGACGGCAAGCTGATCGTGCTGGGCGAGAAGGGAGAGCTGGCGGTGGCGGAGGCGAGCCCGGCGGGGTTCAAGCCGCTGGCGCGGGCCCAGGCGCTGGGCGGCAAGTGCTGGACCACGCCCACGCTGGCTCACGGCCTGCTTTATTGCCGCAACTCGAAGGGCGACCTCGTTTGCCTGGACCTGCGGAAGAAGTGAGACGGCCCCGCGCGGGGGCCGCGGCTCATCTCCGGAATTGGGGCTGGCCACGAATCCGGCCACCGGATAAGCTGCCGCCATGATTGAATTGCCGCGGCCGGAGGTCATCCTGACGCACGAGAGCGATCTGGACGGACTTGTCTCCGGCCTTTTGCTGCAGCGCCTGGCGCGGAAGCTGTTCGAGATCGAGGCGCCACTGCAGGCCTACCATTATCAAAACTGGCGCAACCGCGAGATGCGGGAGGGCGCGGCGTGGGTCGCGGATTTCGCGTTCGAGCGCCGGCTGGACAAGCCGCGCTGGGCGATCCTGGACCACCACCCGAGCGAGGCGCAGCCCGAGCAGGCGCTGCTGCTGCACGACACCCGGAAATCGGCGGCGCTGCTCTGCTACGAGCTGTGCGTCGAGCAAGGGCTGGGCTCGCCCGCGCTGGACCGCCTGGTCCACCTGACGAACGTGGGCGACCTGTTTTTGTCCGAGGCGCCGGACTTCGAGCTGGCCAACGATTACGCCAACCTGGTGAAGTCGTACCAGTTCTGGAACGTGCACGAGCTGATCGGAGGCCAGTTGGAACGGCTGCTGGACCATCCCCTGCTCGAGGTCATGGCGGTCAAGCGGCGCGTCGAAGATCCCCTGGGGGCGGCCTGGAGCAGGAAGAAGGTGTTGAGGATCAGCCAGGCCGTGGGGCTGGTGGAAACGGTGGTGGGCAACACCAACATGATCGTGCACAAGCTGCTCGAGGAGCGGGCCACGCCCTACTCGGTGCTGATGACGCTCTTTCGCAAAGCCAACGGCCCGATGATCGTCAGCCTGCGCAGCCGCCACGGCGAAGCGGTGAAAGTGGCCGAGGCCCTCCAGGGCGGCGGCCATCCCAACGCCAGCGGGGCCATCCTGCCTCGCTCCATCCGCAGTATCCCCGACGCCATCGACTACCTCCAGCAAATCCTCGACACCCGGCCCACCGAGCCCCAACCGCTGCAGAGCCTGGGCAGCCTCTTCGACGGGATCGACACCGGCAAATCCTGAGCGATGAAAAGCGCCCGCTCCTGCGCCCTGGCGATGGTGACCGCGCCCGACCTGAAGACGGCCCGTCGCCTGGCCCGGGCCGCGCTGAAAGCGCGCCTGGCGGCGTGCGCTAACCTGGCGCCGCGGCTCGAATCCCATTATTGGTGGCAGGGCCGGATCGAGAAGAGCGCCGAGGTCTTGATCTTCTTCAAGACCACCCGGGCCCGGCTGGCCGCCCTGGAGCGGTTGGTCCTCGAGCTGCATCCCTACGACACGCCCGAGTTCCTGGCGCTGCCGTTGGCGGCCGGATCGGCGCGCTACCTGGACTGGCTGGCGGCCAGCGTGAGCCCGGAGTCCCCGCGCAAACGCCGGGGCTAGACGGTCCATGTGGCAGGCGCTTTCCACCACCCTGCTGTTTTCGCTTTCGGCCGTCTGCGCGCAGCGCAGCACGGTGCAGTTGGGGGGCGCGGCGGCGAACTTCTGCCGCATCTGGCTGGCGGCGGCGTTCCTGGCGCTGTGGGCGCACCTGCTGGGCGGGGGAGTAAGCGGGGCGGCGCTGCCCTGGTTCCTGCTGAGCGGGCTGATCGGGTTCGGGTTTGGCGACGTGCTGCTGTACCAGGCGCTGCCGCGGATCGGCTCGAGGCTGTCGATCCTGCTGGTGCATTGCGTGGCGGCCCCGTTTGCCGCCGCGGCCGAGTGGTTCTGGCTGGGGACCCCCTTGTCCGCGGGCGAGATCCTGGCGGCGTTGACCATCCTGGCGGGGGTGGCCATCGCCCTGGCCCCGGCCGAACACCAGCACCGGGCCCGGGGCGTGTTGATCTGGGGGGTGATCTTCGCGATCGGCGGGGCGCTCGGGCAGGGCGGCGGGGCGGTGCTCAGCCGGAAAGCCTACGCGGTGGCCGCAGCCGCGGGCCAAAACATCGACGGCATGACCGCCGCCTACCAACGCATCCTGGGCGGGCTGGCGGTCGGCTCCCTCTTCTTCGCGGCGGTGAAATGGCGGCATCTTCAGACCCCCGGGGCGGCGCCCTCGTTGCGCGCCGGGCTGTCCAGGGTCTGGCCCTGGGTGCTGGCGAACGCGCTGAGCGGCCCGGCGGTGGGGGTGGCGATGTTTCAGTGGGCATTGCAGCTCAAGGGCACGGGCGTGGTTCTGCCCATCGTCGCGCTCACCCCGCTGGTCATCATTCCGTTCTCGACGGTCATCGAAGGCGAACGGCCGGGCTTGCGTTCCCTGGTGGGAGGCGGTATCGCTGTGGCTGGCGTAGTGGCCCTCAACCTGTTGAGCCTATGAACCAAAGCATCCAGGCAGATCTTGGCGCGTTTTTCGGCCGTCGCAGCATCCGCCTCTTTCGGCCGGGACCGGTGAGCGACGAACTGGTGCGGGGGCTGCTCGAGGCGGCCATGGCGGCGCCCTCGGCGGTGGCCAAGGACCCGTGGCGTTTCGTGGTGGTGCGGGACCGGGCCACGCTCGGGCGCATCGCCGACGCCCTTCCCAACGGGAAGATGATCTGCGACGGGGCGCTGGGGATCGTGGTCTGCGGGGATCTCGACGCGGCGCATGACCGCCAGCTCAGCTACCTGCTGCAAGACTGCTCGGCGGCGATCGAAAACCTCCTGCTGGCGGCGCACCTGCTGGGGCTGGGGGCGTGCTGGCTGGGGGTGCACCCGCGCGAGGACCGCATCCGCAAGCTGAAAGAGCTGCTGGGCCTGCCCGCCGCAGTGATCCCGGTGAGCGCGATCGCCCTGGGCTGGCCGGGCGAGGTCAAGGAAGCCCGCACCCGCTACACGCCCGGCTACGTGCACCTGGATCGCTGGCAGGTTTGAGATTGTCAGGGTCCGCCGCTTTTGAGAGGGTGTCCTCTGGCAGCCATCAAATCGAAAACACCATGTACAAGATTCGCGGAGCCGATCAAAAGGAATACGGGCCGGTCACCCTCGAGACGCTGCGGCAGTGGCTGAAGGAGGGCCGCCTGAACGGCAACACCCCGGTGCAACCGGCAGGGCAGGAAACCTGGACCCCGCTTTCCAGCCTGCCGGAGTTCGCGGCGGGCGCGCCCGCCATCCCGATGGCGCCGGCGCTGCCGCCGCCGCTGCGCGCCGCCGCCAAGCCGGAAGCAAAGACCAGCTCGATGGCGATCGCCTCGCTGGTGCTGGCGGTGCTCGGATTTTGCAGCGTGGGGGTGACCGCGCTGGCCGGCCTGGTGCTGGCGATCGTGGCCCTGATGAAGATCAACCGCAGCGAAGGCCGCCTGAAAGGCCGCGGCCTGGCCATCGCGGCCATCTGCGTGAGCGCCCTGATGGCGATCTACATTCCGCTGCTGGCGGCCCTGACCCTGCCGGCCCTGGCCCAAGCCAAGAGCAAAGCCCAGACCGTCAACTGCGTCAACAACCTCAAACAGGTCGGCCTGGCGGCCCGCATTTACGCCACCGAGAACGGCGACAAGCTCCCCAACGCCGAGACCTGGAACGACGACCTCCTCAAGTACGTGGGCCAGCCCTCGGTTTATCAATGCCCGGCCCAGAACCGCCGGCCGCAGTGCAGCTACGGCTACAACGCCAAACTCAGCGGCAAAAAGGACAACGAGATCAACCCCCAAACGGTCATGTTCTTCGAGTGCCGGGGCGGCTGGAACGTGAGCGGCGGGGCGCAGGACATGACCAGTCATCACGGACGCAATTCTGTGGTGTGCCTGGCCGATGGCAGCGTCCAGCAGGTCAGCGGCGGCCGCATGGCGAGCCTGCGGTGGGATCCATAGGCTGAGCCGCGGAAACGCCGCCCGGCCCTCTGCCCGTCATGGAGGGCGATGCTCCGTCAGCGCCGAGGATTGCCTGCACGGGCGCGGCGGAGCCGAGGATGGGGCTCGCGAGGACGCTCGCCCTCCCCGGCTCCGCGGGAGCGTCGCCCTACCGCGCGTCTGACAATGGACGTCCGCCTCGCGCGCCAGCGTTTTGGAGTGCGCCCGCGCCAGCGGCGCTTTGGGCGAGGGGCAAACTGGGCGGCCAAGGGCCACCCGCAGGCCGCGTGGAAACGGCGCGCCCCACAAAGCGGCGCAGAACCGCCGCAGACCGCTTCCCTCGCTGGCGAATAACTCCGGAAACCGTATCAGTCCAAAACCTGGCGGACATCACCGGCCCAGCCAACAGCCGACGCGCCCACCTGGGAGGGCGAGTGTCCTCGCGAGCCCATACTCCATGCATCATCCCACGCCAAGACGCCAAGACGCGTGACAGTCGCAAACAGGACCCGATCTCCTGGAAAGAAATCCGGATCAGGGACGGGGCCAGAGGCGCACCCAGACACGCTGAGGAGACTCGATGAGGATTTCGCGGAGGAGGGTTTCCATGCTGGCGGCGCGCGGTTCTTCGAGACGGAACACGAGGAGGAGGGCCAGGGCCATCACCACCCAGACGGCGGCGAAGAAGAGCGTGTAGCGGTCCCACTCGAGGAGGGGGCCCGGCGCGCTGAAGGCCCCCGCGGCGTCGATCGCCAACCCCCACAGGACAGGCGAGAGTCCCAGGGCCAGGTTGCTGAGAACGGAGTAGAGAGCGAAGAAGTGGTTGCGGCCCATGGGGGGGATGACGGCCATGGCCAGGCGGGTGTTGGCCATCTGGACGAGCGCGGCGAAAAGACCCATGAAAAACTGAAGGCCCAGGATGACGCCGAGGCGGACGGGAAGAACCTTGCCCGCCAGCAGCGCCCAGCCGGCAATGATCGCCAGCCAGGTCAAGAGCGAGAAGCTGAGGACCGGCTTGCTGCCCAGATGGTCCAGCCGCGAGCCGAGGAACCACAGGCTGCACAGCCCGCCCAAGAAGGACACCGAGCTCACCGCCAGGATGGCGCCCTCGCTCATGGCGGTTTCGGTCTTGAGATAGACCACCGTGAAGGCGGTCATGCCGCCGTAGGCGACGGACCAGGCGATGACCGAGCGCAGGAGCTTGCGGAAGGCCGGGAAGCGGGCGATCTCGGCCCAGGGGACGGGCTGGCGGCTGACGCCGGGGAGATTGGGGGGCGGGCAGTCGGGGATGCGCTTGAGGAAGGTGAGGCTGGCGGCGCCCATCAGGGCGCTGAAGCCGAACAGGACGGCGAACTGCCACGGCCGCGGGCTGCCCGCCAGGCAGAAGGCGGCCAGCAGGAAGGTGAAGAAGCTGGCCAGGTTCACGCAGGCGGCGTCGCGCGCCAGGTAACGGCCGCGCACCGCCTCGGGGACCAGTTGGGAAATCCACGGCAGCCAGGCGCAGCTCGAGATGCCGCGCGAGAGATTGAACCCGAACAGCAGCGCCAGCAGCAGCGCCAGTTGGGTGGTGGGGTTGAGGAAGAAACCGGTCAACGGGACCAGGGCCATGCCGAAGATGAACGCCACGCGGGTTCCCCAGCCGGCATAGACGAAGCGCCGGTAGCCCACGCGGTCGATGTATTGCGCGGCGGGAATCTGGAAGATGACCAGGAGCGGCATCATGCCGGCGATGATGCCCAGGACGGTGGCGGTGGCTCCGAGGCTCTTGCCGTAGAGCACCATCGGGCTGTTCAGCACGATCTGAAAAGAGAGCGCGTTGAACGTGGAGAACAAATACGCGTTCTTGAGTCCGGGCGGGAAGAGATCGCCTCCCGGCCGAGGTTGTTCGCTTTGAGCCATCGCGGATGCCGGCCCCCCTCCGGGGCCGCGTTTCCGGAGCATCCGGAGGGGGACGGGGACGTGTCGAGAAGAAAGCGCCGGCCTGAATCCGCACGTAAGTCGCTCTGTCTGGTCACCCTCAGGCGGTCTCGAACGCCCAAGGAACTGCGAACGGGCGTGATGCGGATTCAGATGAGCCGGCCTGCAGCCGGCGGGCAGATAGACACAGTACCGATTGGCATGCGAGTTGAGGAACCCCGTCGTCAAAGGGCGGAAAGCGCCAGGCGCTCGCTGATGTGCGGATTCGGGGCCGGCCTGGCTGGCGCGGCCAAGCGCATGAGGCGAAACGCATTCCCTCCGGTTTCACTTGCCCGGGGCAGGAAGGCTGGCCAGACGAACCCCTTCGCGCTTCCAGAGGGTGGCCTCGATCTTCGGGACGTAAAGCTGGGTTTCGGCCGGCAGGCGGCGCGAGACGTCGTCGAAAGTCCGGGCCTTGTGCCGGGTCATGAGAGTGGAAAGATTGCCTTCGCCGGCGTTGTAGGCGGCCAGGGCGAGGCGCCAGTCCTTGAAGCGTCCGTGGAGGTATTTGAGATACTTCGCGGCGGCGCCGGCGTTCTTCTCGGCGTTCAGGCGTTCATCGGCCGGCTTAAGCGCAAGGCCCAACGATCGGGCAGTTTGAGGCATAAGCTGATAGAGGCCCGCCGCGCCGGCCGGGCTGCGCGCCGCCGGGTTGAAGGACGACTCGACCTCGGCCACCCAGACGAGTTCGGACGGCATCTGCGCCGCGCGGAAGAGCGGTTTGAGTTTCGCGGCCAGCGGTTCGGCGCCCTTGGGCGCGGTCTGCTTTTCGATCCGCCTCGTCCAGATTTCCCGCAATCGCGCGGGTTCGGGGTTGGGTATCTTTTTCAGCGGCGCGCCGGGCTCGACCGGCGGAGTGGGCGCGCTGCGGCGGACCTGCTCGGCGACGTCGAAGTAGTCCATCCTCGATCGGAGCCAGGACGCATACGGCCGCGTGGCCTCGTCGGCTTCGAGCAAGGGCAGGACCGAGGCGGCGGTGGACTGGAGGGCGGCCAGGTCCACCACGTCGTCGCCCTGCAAGGCCGACTGGATTTCCTGGAAGAGCCGGCGAACGCGCGTCTCGTCCACGCCGCCCAGCGACCGAAGGAGGTCCTCGTCCAGGTTGTCACGGGCCCAATCCAGGCCCTGGCGAACCACGTCATCGATGAGAGTGTCCTCCTGGGCCCGGAGGGTTGCGGGGCCGAGGATCAGAATCGCGGCCAGCGCGCCGGCCGCGGCGCGCGAGAAGAACCGCCCATGCATCATCGCAGTCATGACTCAAGAATCGCCGCGGCGCGGCCCGATCGCAACCCGCGACGCCAGCGCCTCTCAGAGGCAGTAGGGATGGCGCTGCGGTTTGTCCAGCAGCCGGTTGGCCTGCGGGTCGCCGACCACCTCCTGCTTCTCGCCGTCCCAGACGAGCTTGCGTCCGAGCACCATCGAAATGTTGGCCAGGTTGCAGAGGGTGGCGGTGCGATGGGCGATCTCGATGTCCACGGCGGGGCGCAGATGGCCTTCGCGGATGGATTTGAACCAGTCGGCCTTGTGGTTCATGTTGAAGTCCTCGTATTCGTCGGTGCGATAGACTTCCTGGCCGCCCGGGGGCAGTTGGAAAGCGATGGCCTCAGGATTGGCCGGCCGGTAGCCGCCCTCCCACTCGAGGATAAGCTGGCCGCGCTCGCCCCAAAACACGTTCCCAAACTCGGTTTTGCCGAGCTTGTTGCCGGGCTGGCCCCACTCGAGGGTCCAATCGGGGTTCTTGAAATGGAACACCGCCTCCATGTCGAGGGCCGTATCGTAGAGCCCCTTGGTCGGCACAGTGCCTTTGGCCTCCACAGTGAACGAGGTCTGCTGGTCCGCGTTCATGCACCAGAGAATGGTGCTGAATTGGTGCGCCCCGCGGTCCCGAATCTGGCCGCCGCCCGATTCCATAATCCAGCGGAAGCTCCCCGGCTGGTAGCGCCGGTTGTACGGGCGCCACGGCAGAGGTCCCAGCCACAAATCCCAGTCCAGTCCCTCCGGAGGGGCGCTGTCGGGGACGGGATTGTTGTCCACCTCGCTGGCGTAATGCCAACAGGTGACCTTGTTGACTTTGCCGACGATGCCGTTGCGGAGGGCGCGGCAGGTGTGCCAGGCCCCTTTAGCGGTGCGGCCCTGCGCGCCCACCTGCACCGCCACGCGGTTGGCCCGGGCGGCCGCCACCATGGCCTGGCCCTCGCGCACGGTCACCGAGGAGGGCTTCTCCACATACACATGCTTCCCAGCCTGGCAGGCATGCACGGTCTGGACGGCATGCCAGTGGTCGGGCGTGGCAATGAGCACCGCGTCCACATCCTTGCGCTCGAGAATATAGCGGTAGTCCCGATAGGGGGCGGCGCCCGCCCCGGCCGTCTGGAGGGCCGCTTCGAGGCGGTTGTCATCGGCGTCGCACACGGCCGCGATCCGGACTTTGCTTTCCTCCTGGAAGCGCAGCATGTTGCGGAGGTGGGTCCCGCCCATGCCACCCACCCCGATGTGAGCGACGACAAACCGCCCGCCGGGGCCGGGCCGGCCCGCCGCCGCCAGCACGCCCGAGGGCAGGAGCGTGGGCAAGGCGCACGCGGCCGCGCCGAACGCCGCGCCCGCTTTGAGAAAATGCCGCCGACTGGTGCTGGTGCTCGATCTGGACATGATGTCAGGACGCTGTGGTTTCTTGCCGCATCGCGCCGCGCCCGCGCGGGTGTCCTCCGGATCGGGCGGCAACCCGCGGGCAATGGCGTTCGTTTCAGGGCCGAACATGCCAGCAGTCCAGGACCGCCTCAAGCAAAACCGACGCGCCTGAATCTGCGTCTCGCCCGTTCTTCGGGCGAGGGGATGCGGGTCAGTTCTTCTTTGCGCCGAAGCGCCAGAGGTGCTGTTTGGAGCGGATCAGGATGCTGCCGTCCAGGAAAGCCGGGGAGGCGGCGATCTCGTCGGCCAGGTCGGAGCGGGCCTGCTCCTTGAACTCGGGGCCGGCGGCGGCCACGACCATGACGCCTTTGCTGCCGGGCAGGTAGAGGCGGTCGCCCACCAGGCTGGGCGAGGCCTTGAATTCCATCTCGAGATCCTTTTCCCAGACTCTCTTGCCGTCCTTGAGGTCCCAGGCGGTGAGGCCGCCGCCGGTGGTGAGAAGATAGACGCGCTGGCCGTCGCTGACCGGGCTGGTGATGTCGGGCACGCCCTCCTCGACAAACCAGGGCACGTGGGTCTTGGTGACGTCGCCGGTCCCGTCGGGCTTGATGGCGAGCAGCTTGGTCGAGGGGCTCGGCGCCAGCACCAGGCCCGCGGCGACAATGGGCGAAGGGGTGATTTCGCCGTCGATGCCCTCGGCGCGCCACAGCTCGGCGCCGTCCGTGGCGGAGTAGGCAATGACGTGGGGCAGGCCCAGCGTGATCACCTGGGGTTTGCCAGCCAGTTCGACCGCGATGGGCGACGACCAGGTGCCGTGGGTTTCGCGCTTCTTCTCCCAGACCGTCTTGCCATCGGCGGTGTTCACGGCCACGAGGCGCGACAGGATTTCGTCGCTCTCGCCGTGATCGAGCTGGATCAGCAGCCGGTCCTGCCACAAGGCCAGCGAGGCGGCGTGTCCGTACTGGTTCTTGATCGGGGCGAAGCTGCGGGACCAGACGACGTTGCCGGCGTAATCGAACGCGCCCAGGTCGCCGTTGGCGAAGATGGCGTAAACGCGGCGGCCGTCGGTGGCGGCGGTGGGGCAGGCGTGGCCGCCGGAGATTTCCGGCAGATCGACCGCGGCCCCGCCTTGCGGGACATTCTCGAGGGCCTTCTGCCAAAGCAGCGCGCCGGTGGCGGCGTCGTAGCAGCAGACCTCGCGCTTCTTGGCGGTGGCGGTGGTCAGGAAGATGCGGTTGCCCCACGCCACGGGCGAATTGAAGTCGGGGCCCGGGGCCTTGGACTTCCAGAGCACGTTCTCGCCCGTCTGGACGTTCCAGGTAAGGGGGAGATTGGTGAAGGCGGCGACGCCCGCGCCGCCCGGCCCGCGAAACGCGCCCCAATTGCGGGCGACCTCCTCGGCGGCGGGGAAGGGAGTGGCCGGCGGAGCGGGCGCGGTCGGGACCGCCACCACGGCGGCGTTGGTGGGCGGGGCCGGCGCCCGCGCCAATTCCGGCTTGAGAAGCGAATCCGAAGAAGAGCTCATCCAGGCGACGCCTCCGGCCGCCACCAGTCCCAACATGGCCACGGCGGCGCTGGCCCGGAGGATTTCGCGGGCCTGCCAGCCGGGAGCTTTCTGCACTTTGCCGGGCCGGGCGATCTTGCTGCGCCAGGTGGCCGCCTGGAGCGAGGCCAGGAAGACCGCCATGCCGCCCAGCAACGCCCAGCGGCCCATGCTCAGGCGCGCCAGGTAGCGGTCGTGGGCGATGCGCAACTCCAAGTCCAGGGCCTGGATCTCTTTCTTGAGGGCATCGTTGCGGGGCTGTTTGATCAGCTCATCCTTGAGGGAGAGGATTCGCGGATGATCCAGGGGATCGGTGGCCCGCTGGTGCCGAACATGAGCCACAGCCAGGGCCGCGGCCATGGCCAGGCAGAACACGCCCGAGACCACCGCGCCCGGGCCGGCCAACCGCCGCCAGAGGGGAGCGGGCGGCGCCGCCGCGGAAGGCGGGGCCGGTCGCTTGACGGTGGGAGCGGGTGTCGTGGCCATCGATTCGTCGCCCTAGCCGGCGGCGGCTCGGGCCGCCTCCTGTTTGGTGGTTCGTTTCACTCGGACCAGCTCCTTCGGACAATAGGCGTAGCAGCGTCCGCACGCCACGCAATTGGCCCGGTCCGGCTCATAAACCTGGTGCGGCTCGTCGAAGGCCAGCCCGATCAACTTGGCTCCGATGACCAGGCCCACAAAAACGCCGAGGAGGATGCCGCCGAGGCGGAATTGGTCGCGTTTGGCAAGGGCGGCGGCGTGCAGTTCGTGAGTCGCGCGCCCGCTGCCGCGGAAGGCCTTGCTGGGGTTGTCCTGCTCCTGGATCAGGCCGGCGTCTTCGGCGGCGACGCGCTCGGCCAGGCTGACGGTGCGATGGACTTTCGAGAGAGGCGTGGCCAAGCGGCTTCCCAGCCAGCCGCCTCCGACCATCAGCGCCAGCGTGAGGCCGCCCAGCGCCGCCAGCCGGCCCCAGCCCGGCCTGGGCTTGGGCGGCGCGGCCTCGTCCGGCTCGGCGATGGCACCGAAGGGGCAGGCCACGTCGCAAATGCGGCACTTGAGGCAGTCGTCGGGCGTGAGGGTGACGTTCCAGCGGGACACACGGGAGAAGAGGCTGAGGAGGGCGCCGTAGGGGCAGAGGAACCGGCAGTAAGGCCGGCCGACGAAAAGGCCCACCGCCAGAAAACCCGCGCCCAGGGCCAGCATGTTGAAGCTGCCGCTGCGCCGGAAGAAGGCCACGAAGGGGTCCCACTCGCAAATGACAAACGCCGTCCCGGTGGCGGCGAACAGCACGGCCAGCCCCAGATAGACA
>JAKLEJ010000620.1 GCA_022711695.1 Verrucomicrobiota bacterium
GTTCGGCGACGTGAAGGCGGGGTTGACGGAAAGGTGTTCACCAGGCCGGAGCGGCGGGTTGGTCGTGGTTTCTCCCCAGCGGTGATGCTCTCCGTGGCCATCGGCGAAGGTGAGGTTGCCGGCGCCGCCGTGGTAGCTGGCGGGGTAATCCAGCATCGAGTACCGAGTGCTCATATCGACCGCGAAGTACCCGTCATTGATCGAGTCCTCGCGCTCGTCCATCAGAACCCAGGTGTGGGAGGGGTTCTGAAGCTCGCCCAGCTTCCGGTAGGTGGTGAAAGCGGCCTCCTGCCATCTGCCGTTGCCGTTCAGGTAAGCGTTCATGGCCATGCTCCGCACCCGGCCGCTGCGGTCCCCTGGACAACGATAGACCGCAGGGTTCTTCACGTAAGTTCCGATGGAGCCGAATGGGGCGTAGCGCTCGCCGACAAGCAGGTCGGGATTGGCGCCATCGGAATGGTCGCCCGGCTCGTTGGCCGTGCGCAGCCAGCCGGCCACCCAGCTTGCGTGCCCGGCGTCTTTGCCGGCTTCGGGCGTGTCGTTATTGGGCGGCAGGGCGTCTTCGTGGTCGGAGACGAAGAGGCTCCAACCGAGGTGCAATTGGCGAAGGTTGCTCAGACATTCGGTGGAGCGCGCTTGGGCCTTTGCTTTGCCCAGCACCGGCAACAGCAGGCTGGCGAGGATGCCAATGACGGCAACCACCACCAGCAGTTCGGTCAGCGTGAAGGCAGAACGCGGAAAGGCGGTGCGCTGGCGCCTTCTGTTCATGCCTCGGATGCTACCGAAACCGCCACAGACGTCCAGCCTTGAATGCGGCGCAACGAGAGCGAAAGATGCTCCAACCGTCAGCGCTTACTGCACGGCGACGACGCGGTAGAAGCGCTGCCCCACGCCGACCACCGGGTTGGCGATCACGATCAGGCCTCCCGTGCCGGGATAGGTCCCCTCGACCGTCCATTGCTCCGCGGCAAAGTCCTCCTTGTATTCCACCCGGTAGGAGACCCCCGTCTGGGTCGTGAACGAGAAGGTGAACTGGCCCCCGCCCTGGTCGCTGAACCCCGCCCCGCCCAACACGGGTTCCTCGGGCGCGACCGACAGCGTGTTGGGCTGCCGCGGCGTCGGGGTGCTCATCGACGACACCGAGGCGCTCCCATCGGGATAGCGCCCCTGGCTCACATCGGCCGCCTGCATCCCAAAGCTCACCAGGTCGATCGGCGAACCGTCCCGCCCTATCAGCGCAATCGATTCGCCCCCGGCCCCCAGCCGGAAGTTCACGTGCAGATCCGCATCGTTGGTCCGATTGCACGAGGCCTGGTTGTCCGCCCACACCAGCAGGAACCCGTGCGGCGGCGCCACATACCCCTGCGGAATCTCGAACTGGAACCGGTTGGCCAGGTCGTCCGTCAGGTAGAGCCCGCCCAAATCCGCCGGCGCGTCCGAGGGGTTGTAAAGCTCGAACCAGTCCTCGAAGGCGCTGGTGCACAGGTCGATGAGGCCGCTGTTGTTGACCGCCATCCACTCGTTGATGAACACCGTCACCGGCGGCCGCGCGTCGCTGTTGGCCGCCCCCGGCGTGGGCGTGTGCAGAAGCTGGCGGTAGAAGGGTTGGCCGTCGGGCAGCGAGCCGTAGGCCAGCCCGGCGGGAATCCCCTCGTAGTTCAGGTAATCCAGCAACTGCGGCGCGCCCTCCAGCAGCCGCGACAAGGCCACCGATCCGCTGCCCGGATTGAGCCGGAAGCCGGTGTGATACTCGCTGCCCGCCGTCTCGTTCGTCTCGCCATCGGCGAACACCACCAGGAACTGGCCTGGCTCGATGAACGCCCCGGCCGGAAACGCCCACCGGGCGAGGTTGGTGTAGTTGTCCGAAAGCAGGAAGCCCTCCAGGGAGAGGTTGGTCGGCCCCGCGTTGTAGAGCTCGATCCAGGGGTCCCGATCGCCGGCGGCGTCCAGCGGCCCGGCGGTGTTCTCCGGCTGCGCTTCGTTCAACCACAAGGGCGGGAAGACCGCCAGGAGACCGGCGACCGAGTTGGTCGTCCCCGGCGTGGCCGGGGCCGGCGGACGCACCGCCGCCTTCGGGAAGAAGCTCGAGGTCATCCGCAGGTTCAGGTTGGCGCCGTTGGTCCCCGGCAAATACCAGAAGCTGAGCTGGCAGACCGTCTGGGTGGGGATGGTCGGGGCCAG
>JAKLEJ010000621.1 GCA_022711695.1 Verrucomicrobiota bacterium
CGGCGGAGCGCCCCAAAGAAATCGCGGGCGCCGCCGCGAGCGGCCATCGCCGCCCGGAGCACCTCGGGCGTGATCGCCCGGACCGGCAGGCGCGCCACTTCCAGCCGCTTTTGTTCGACGATCCTGTCGAGAATGTTCATCGGGAAAGAGCCTCTGCCGGCCGGCGCGGCTATTCGTCGTCGTCCTTGATGCCCCGCATGCGCTTGAGGGGGCAGCCCGCGCGCAGCCAGCCGTTGACGAAGGGGTCGAGGGCGCCATCCAGGACGGCGTCGGTGTTGCTGGTGTCCACTCCTGTGCGGAGGTCCTTGACCATGCGATAGGGCTGGAGGACGTAGCTGCGGATCTGGTTGCCCCAGCCAATGCTGCCCTTTTCGCCGTAGAACCGCTCCATCTCGGCCTTCTGCTGGTCCTGGCGCAGCGCGTAGAGCTTGGAGAGCAGCATGCGCATGGCCGTGGCGCGGTTCTGCACCTGGGACCGCTGCGCCTGGGAGGCCGCCACCACGCCGGTGGGCAGATGCGTGATCCGCACCGCCGTCTCGACCTTGTTGACGTTCTGCCCGCCCTTGCCTCCGGAACGGTAGGTGTCCACCTGCAGTTCGGTGGGCGGAAGCACGATCTCGGCGCCCTCCTCGATTTCCGCGATCACGTCCACGCTGGCGAAGCTGGTGTGACGGCGCTTGTTGGCGTCGAACGGCGAGATGCGCACCAGGCGGTGCACGCCGCGCTCGGCCTTGGAGAAGCCGTAGGCGTTGTCGCCGGTGATCACGAGGGTGGCGCTCTTGATGCCCGCCCCCTCCCCAGGCAGGGCGTCGGTCACCTCCCATTTCCAGCCGCGGTTTTCGCACCAGCGCTGGTACATGCGCAGGAGCATATTGGCCCAGTCGCAGGCTTCCGTCCCGCCGGCCCCCGCGTTGATGCTGAGAATGCAGTTCTTCCGGTCGTGCGGCCCGCTGAGCAGGATGTCCAGCTCGAAGCGGTCCACGGCCTTGACCCATGCAGCCGTCTCCGCCTCCAACTCCCTCAGCACCGCCGGCTGGCGCGCCTCCGGCTCGGCCTCGCCCAACTCGGCCATGACCTTCAGATCCTCGGCCTGCTTCTCGAGCTGGATCAGGGGGTCCAGTTTGCGCCGCAGCCCGCCGGCCTCGTCGATCGTCTTCTGCGCCTGTTCCCGGTTGTTCCAGAAGGTCTCGACCGCCATCAAGGTCTCGATTTCGGCCTGGCGTTTCTGCAGGGCGGGAACGTCAAAGAAACCTCCGCAACTGCGCCAGCTTCCCGCTCGTCCCGCTCACCTGTGCTTTGATTGCGTCAAACATAAGTTCGCTATCATAGGCGGCCCGCGCCCGTGTGGCAAACCCGGCTTTTGGAGATGAACACGGAGAAAAGCGGCGCCCCCGCGGAGGCGAGGAGCCGGGCCGGGCCGTCGCGCTGCCGAAACCGCTGATGCGAATATCATTGCCACCGGCGCCCGGCCTGAAGTATGGAGAATGCAGAGTCCGACGAAGCCAGTCAGGGCTTTGGCCCGGGGCGCGGGGCAGGGGAGCGAGTCGGAACGAGGCTCCGCTGCCGGGGCCCGCAAAGAAGATTGGCGAAGAGGGACGCGGGGGGGGTAACCGATCGGCATACAGAAGAACACTTGTGATCGCATGACAGCTCCTCCGTGGATGAAGACCCCGGCAGCCCGGTATGGGCTTGCCGCCGCCGCGGCCGGCCTCGGCTTTTTGCTGCGCGAGGCGATCACTGCCTCGGTAGGGCCGGGGTTGCCCACGTTCATCACGTTCTACCCGGCGGTGATGGTGGGAGCGCTGCTGGGGGGCTTCGGCCCGGGGCTGGCGGCCACGGCTCTTTCGGCGGCGATGGTGGCGGAGTGGGTGCTACAGCCGGGCGGATCGCTGCGCGCGGCGTCGCCTGTGGACCGCGTGTCGCTGATCTTGTTCGGCGGCATGGGGCTGTTCATGAGCGCCGTGGCCGAGCTCTACCGTCGCCACCGACGCAAGGCCGCGGCCTACGACCGGGCGGAGGCCCTGCGCGAGAGCGCGGAGAAGCTGAAGCGGCTCAACACCGAGCTCCAGGAGGCCAACGTGAGTTTGCTCGAAGCCCGGGGGGCCGCGGTCAAACTGATGGACGAGTCCGTGACCGCCCGCCAGCGGGCCGAGCAAGCCAGCCGG
>JAKLEJ010000622.1 GCA_022711695.1 Verrucomicrobiota bacterium
GGCCCAAAGCGGCTTGCAGCCCCATCGTCGTCCGTGGATTCTCACTCGACTCACTTCGGCCCGGCAGGCTCTTTATACTCCCCCGGGCGGTTCGGGTCAACGGCCAGGATCTGCGCGGCCGCGCGGTACGGCGCCGAGGCCTCCGGGCTCAGACGCTGGACCCGCCGGGCGTAGTCCTGGGCCTGGGCCCGGTTGCCGTCCTCCAGGCTGCTGCGCATCTTGACCACTAGCGCCATGACGTGCTCGGGGGCCTTGGCCAGCAGCTCATCCGCCATCTGTTCCGCTTTCTGCGGCTTGTGGCTGTTCAAGGCATAGCGGACATATGCCTCCAGCGCCGCCTCCCGCCCCTGCGGGACGGAATCCCGGGAGTACAGCTTCAGGCAGTTCTGCATCGCCTCATCGGCGGCCTCCTCGTGACCCAGCCAGAACAGCAGCAGCGCGCCGTTGAGGAAGTCCTGCAAGTATCGCTGTGAGAAGACATCCCCGCGCAGCTCCATGGAGCGCATCAGGCTCACGAACAGGCTCTCTTCATCCTTCTTCTCCGCGGCCGCCTTGCCGGCCGCGGCATATTTCGAACCGCCTTCCTGCACCGTGGCGAAATCCTGGTACTGTCGCAGCCGCGGCTCCAGGTCGTCGCCGGTCGCGTCTTCGATCGCCGCCAGCAGGTCGCGGCCGCCGCGCCCGTCCCGGGCCGCGATGCGGTCGAGAATCCGCGCCACGCAGTCGAGCCCGTGCCGCTCGATCAGTCTCTGTGCTTCGAGCAGTGCATACGTGTACCGGGCGTACAGAATTCTGCTCTCCGCTTTCACCGGGACGTTCGAGACGTAGAGGCCGTAATTGCCCAGCATCCAGTACCGCAGGTTGATCTCTCTGACCAGGTCCTGGTACTTGACCGGATCGTACCCGCGGACGAGTTCCTGCGTCGCCTCCTTGCCCGCGTGCTTCTCCAGGAGCACGGACGTGATGGCGTTGGCGAACCCGTCGCTGAACCAGCGCCAATAGGGGTCCGTCGGCCGAGCGCGTTGGAGCAGGGTCATCTCCGTGATCTCATGGATCGCGACCGTCGCCATACCCGACCCGAGCCCCTGCGCGAACTGGCTGACCATGCCGATCTGCAGTTCGAACGCCTTGTCCGGCGCGATGGGAATCCAGAGGTCCCACGTTTCCGGCGGTTGCTCCCCGGCCTGCCTGTGCAGCCGGGCATCGTACGTGACCGAGTCGTCGGCGCGGTCGTAGCGGAAGTCGGGCAACTGCCCGCCCTGGCGGAGGAAGTCCTTGATCGTGATGGTCCGGGCCAGGTAGAACGTCAGTTTCGTCCGCGCGAACAGCCCGGCCATCTCCTGGAAGGTCTTCTCCGGTTCCCCCGGATCGGCCCCGGTCACCCCCAGGATGCGATGGATATCGGCGATGATTTCCCGCCGCCGGGCCAGGATATCCGCGAGCCGGTCCCGATCGGCCGCGAGCTTCGCCAGCTCCCGCTCGAACACCGGCAGATTCGGCTCCAAGGCCTTCTCATAGCGGACCGTCATCCCGCCGACCGTGGTCGCGCGCAGACCCAGCCGCTCCCACGCCGCGCCGGCCGCCGCCGGCCGGGCCTCCGCACCAGACACTCCCGCCGCCAGACAGACGCCGAGAATCGCCGCCGCACATCTCCGAGTGAATCCCCGTCCGCACGCGCCCATGACAGCACCTCCGCTTTGAGGTTCTTCCCATCCGATGAGCCAACGACCCGCCAGCCTACCCTCCCGCCCGGCCCGCGTCAATCGCCCGGGGAGGCCCCGCCAGTACAATTGCATGTGGGCGTCGTGCCGCCGTGGCATGGGCTTCCAGCCCATGCAGCATCGGCAGGATGCCGATGCCACAGAGCCTCACGGGCAGGATGCCCGTGCAACTACGGCCATGCATCCTGGGTAGCCCCGAGCTCGCGCAGGACGCCCTGGATGAAGCCGAGAGCGTGGGCCATGCCGGCGTGCCAGGGGGCGCCGCAGCTCATCTGGGGCGTGTGGTCGGGAATCACGACGCCCTCGAAACCGTTGCGCTGGAGAATACCGAGCACCCGCGCGATGTCGACGTCGCCATCGTCGATGAAGGTCTCGCGGTAGTGAGGGGCCTTGCCGGCGATATTGCGCAGGTGGACATAGGCGATTCGTCCCGTGCGG
>JAKLEJ010000623.1 GCA_022711695.1 Verrucomicrobiota bacterium
CGCAGGGATCGATCCCGTGCATCCGGCAGTTCTCGATCAAGGTGTACATCACCGCGCTCCGCTGGCCGGCCTCTTCCGAGCCGAAGAACTGCCAGTTCCTTCGGCGCTTTCAATCAAGAGTGTTGCCATGTGCCGAGCCTCCTGCTTGCTGGCAAGCCCGGCTTTCGCTTTTTCCATGCTGCGCCGCGCCAGGTCATCTTTCGGGGTTTACGCGCGGGGCTTCTTCTGGTTGGATGCGCGGGTGTGGCGGGCGGCGACTCGTCCGCCGACGCAAGGGAAACTGTGCCATGAACCGACTTCTCTTTGTTACGCTTGGTCTGACAGCCGCCGCCTGGGCGCCGGCCCAGGAACTGACTCTCGCCGCGCGCGGCCAACCCGCCGCTTGCGCCATCGTCCGCCCCGCCTCCGCCTCGCCCTCGCAGGTGTACGCGGCGGAGGAACTTCAGCGCTTCACGGAGCAGATGACCGGCGTGAAGCTGCCCCTCGTCACGGACGAGGCAGCGCTCCCGGCCCGCGCTGTGCTGCTGGGCGACACCCGCTTTACCTCTGAAATCCTGGGGGGCCCGGCTGACGTGAAGGCCCTGGGCGAGGATGGCTTCCGGCTTGTGCGCCGCGGCGACCGCCTCCTGGTGCTGGGCGGGCCGGTGCGCGGCGCGCTCTACGGTGTGTACGAGCTGCTCGATCGCTTTGGCGGCTGCCGCTGGTATAGCTCCTGGCACAGCGTGATCCCGCGTCGCGATGTTTTCGCCGTGCCCGCGCTCGACGAAACGCAGAAGCCGGCCTTTGCCCTGCGCGAACCGTTCTGGTTCGACATGTTCGACGGCGATCTGGCGGCCCGAAACAAGGTCAACGGCAACGCCATGCGCCTGGCCGACAAACACGGCGGCCATTCGCACCGCTTCGGCGGCGGCCTGGGAAGCTGCCACACGTTCAACACCCTCTGCTCCCCCGATCTCTACTTCGCCGAGCACCCGGAGTACTTCAGCCTGGTCAACGGCAAGCGCCTCAAGGATTACACCCAGCTCTGCCTCTCCAACCCGGACGTGCTGCGCATCGTCACCTCCAACGTGTTGGAGCGCATTCGCAAGGACCCGGGCGCCTCCTTTTATGGCGTCAGCCAGAACGACTGGTACAACTACTGCACCTGCCCGGCTTGCAAGGCCCTGGACGATGCCGAGGAATCCCACGCCGGCACGATGATCGCGTTCGTGAACAAGATCGCCGAGGCGGTCGAGAAGGAATTCCCCAACGCCATCGTCGAGACGCTCGCCTACCAGTACACGCGCAAGCCCCCCAAGACCCTGCGCCCGCGGGCCAACGTCATGCCGTGCCTGTGTACCATCGAATGCGACTTTTCGTTCCCCATCGTCGTCAGCGCCTTCAAGGAGAACCGCGCCTTCCTGGACGACATCCGCGGCTGGAGCGCGATCTGCAAACGCCTCTACGTCTGGGACTACACCACCAACTTCCGCGATTACGCCAGCCCGTTCCCGAACGTGCTCGCGCTTCAGGGCAACGTGAAGTTCTTCCACACCAACCGCGTGGAATATCTCTTCGAACAGGGCGCCTACCAGGGCCGCCACGGCGACTTTGCCGAACTCAAAGCCTGGCTGCTGGCCAAGTGGCTGTGGAACCCCGACCTGCCCGCCGAGCCCCTGCTGCAGGACTTCTTCCAGGGCTATTACGGCGCGGCCGCGCCCTTCGCGCGCACCTATTTCGACGCGCTGCACAGCTATTACCGCGACCCCGCCAGCCGCCCCCTGCGCATCTTCGACGATCCCCGCCAGGCGCTGCTCACGGACGACTTCTACGCCCGGGCCAGGGGCCTGTGGCAACAGGCCGAAGCCGCGGTCAAAGACGATCCCGCCCGGCTCTACAATGTGCGCATGGCCGGCTTCCCCGTGCTCTATGCGCAAATGGCCCGCCTGCCGGCGTCGGACGAGATCAAGGTCTGGGTCACCGAGAACCCGAAGCAGTACGAGCCGTCGGCCGAGCGGCGCGCGCTGGCCGCCGAACTCCTGAAGCGGTTTGACGAGGCCAGGAACATCCGCCTCTCCGAGGACGGCGGCCGCCACAGCGAAGTCCTGGCGCGCTGGAAGGCGCTGGCGAATCCCCCGGCCCTGCCGGCCGCGCAGACGCGCGCGTTCGTTGAGGACAAG
>JAKLEJ010000624.1 GCA_022711695.1 Verrucomicrobiota bacterium
TGCTGTTGGTCAAACCCAAGAAGTAGGCCGGGCGCACCTGTTACCGCAACCGCCGCACTCGCAACTCATCATGGATTCGGGCAAGATCAAAACCGCGGTGGCGCTCCTGGTGATGGCCGGGACGGGCCTGTTCCTCTACCTTTCCGAGCATCCCCGGCCTCCTATGCCCGACCCGCGGGTGCACGAAGGGATCGGTCAGGCCATGGCCGAGCAGGCCGCCCAATTGGCCGGAAACCGCGGCAACATCGTCCTGGTGGCCCGGGATGTCTCGGTCTTCCCCAATCCGGCCACGGATTTCCAGCTTCGGGGTTTCCACCGATCCCTGGCTCGGGCCGGTCTCAAAGTCGCGCTCACCAACCGGGTCAGGCTCGATCCCCTGCGCGTCGTCCGCCTGCCCGCCGGCGAGTTCGCCGAGTGCTTCGGCCGCTTGAACGAGGGCGACGTGGTGGTCTCCCTGCTGGGGCCGCCTTCGCTCTCTTCGGCGCAGCGGGCCCAAATCGAGGAACTGAGAATCGCGATGGTGTGCCTGTGCCCGGGCGACATTCCCCGGCAGGTGGACTTGAGAGCGCTCTTCGACCAAAAGCTCCTCCGCGCCGCCGTCGTTTCCAGGAGCGCCCCCGGCTTCTCCCAGCCCGCGAATGACGACCCCGCGGCCTGGTTCCGACAATACTACCAGGTGATCACGCCCGAGAACCTGGCGGAATTGCCGCCGCCGGTGGCAACCCTGCGCCCATGAAACCGACCAACTCGAACTTCCGGCGCCTGGCGCCCTCGCAACGAAGCCCCTTTCGGCTCGGGTTCACGTTCCCGGATTTCCTGCTGGTGTTGGCCGCGCTGGGCCTCCTGGGCGCTCTCGGGCTGGCCGCCCTTCGCGGCAAGAAGGCCGAGGCCCACAAAACGCAATGTCTTGCCAACCTGCGCCAGGTCAACCAGGCCGTCCTGACTTACGCCAACGAGCACCGGGGCCTTCTGCCGCTGGTCTCCTCCAACGTCAACCGGCCCACCTGGTGGTGGTACAAGGAACTCGTCAAAGGCTATGCCGGGCTCAAAGGCCCCTCTTCGCCCCGCGACAAGGTCTTCGCCTGCCCGCGGGACCGGGGCTACGAGGGCGAGGAGCCTTTCTGGCGCAGCGCCCGCGCCGATTTCCAGAGCTACTCCTTCAACGGCGTGAATCTTCCGGGCGTTCCCAACATCGCCGGCAGGGCGATCGGTTCCGTGCGCAGCCCCGCCCAGACCCTGCTGACCATGGAGTGGACGGCGCATGCGCCCCTCTCCTGGCACGACAGCAAGACCGGCAAGAAAAACCATCCTTTCTACAATGACGCCCAGAGCATGGTGGGTTTCGTCGATGGGCGGGTCAGTTACATTCGGATTCATTACGACGGGGTCAACCCGGCCTTTACCCGCGATCCGGCGCCGGGCTACGACTACAAGTACAGCGGCGACTGAGCCCGGCGGAAAGTGAGAGAACGCGCGCCCATAAGATCCCCCTTTGCGGCGAAGGCGCTGACAGCCTTGGGCTGGCTGGTGTTTGCCGTGGCGTCCGCCAGCGCGTCCATCGAGATCAGCCCCTGGCAGCCGCTCTACAAGGGAATCGAACACGCGGTCGGGACCAACCAGGCCGACGCCCTCATTCCGCGGCTGCAAGTGGCTTATTGCATGCGGGTGGACCTGGCGGATCCGGATGTGCAACTCTTTCCCACGCCCCCGGCCCCGGACTACGCGGCCGAGGTCCGCGAGACCTTGTCCCTGACCGTCAGCAATTTCCTCAAGCAGCATCGATTGAAAGTCGCCATCGACTGCAACTTCTACCGGGGCAACCCGGGCCTGAGCGACCCGACCTCCGAGGGAGTGCCGTGCGAGGTGTACGGCCTGCAGATCTGCACCGGCGCGGTCGTCTCCGCAACAACCGTCGCCGACGCCAGGACCGAGGCGCGCCATGCCTCACTCCTTTTCACAAGCGACAAGCAGGCCATGTTCGCGTTCGACAACCGGGCGCCAGGCACGAACACCGCCGGCATCCACACCGCCGTCACCGGCTATTACCCCGTTGTGTCCAACGGCGTGAACGTTGGCGCCGCTGCGGCCGTCAACTACCCGGACCCCTACGTCCACCAACCGCAGCCCCGCACCCTG
>JAKLEJ010000625.1 GCA_022711695.1 Verrucomicrobiota bacterium
CAACGGATGTCACCCCGGCGCACGACGCCGCCGCCGAGACCGCCGGGAAAGCCCGCGCGGCGTTCACCGGCAATCCGGCGCTGATCCGCGAAGCCCGCGAGCTGCTAAAGCAGCGCGACCGGCTCAAGCCGATCACCGTCCGTCAGCTCGAACGCGCCCTGCTGATCGCCGCCGAGGGCCCCATGACCAACCCCCGGCTGGTGTCCGACCGCATTGCCGCCGAGACCGCACAGGCTTCCGCGCTGAACGCCTTCGCCTTCACGCTGGACGGCCGGCCCATCACTCCGAACGAGATCGACAGTTTTTTGCAGACCAACCGGAACCTCGCCCGGCGACAGGCGGTGTGGGAGGCTTCCAAGCAATCCGGCCCGGCGCTCAAACCCGGCTTGCTCAAACTGCGCGATCTGCGCAACGGCGTCGCCCGCGAGCTGGGGCATTCGGACTACTTCGCCTTGCAGACCGCCGCCTACGAGCTCAGCGCCGCCGAGATGGTGCGGCTGCAGGAGGAGTTCATGCGCGAGCTGCGGCCGCTCTACCTGCAATTGCACACCTGGACCAAGCACGAGCTGGCCCGGCGCTACGGCCAGCCGGTCCCCAGGCGCATCCCGGCGCATTGGCTCAACAACCGCTGGGCCCAGAACTGGACCGGCCTCATCGAGGCCGCCAACCTGGACGACCGCTTCAAAGGGCGTTCGGCCGAGTGGATCGTCCGCACCGCCGAGCAGTTCTACACCGGGCTGGGCTTCGCCCAATTGCCGGCGAGCTTCTGGCGGCTTTCCGATCTTTACCCGGTCAAAGCCGGCGAGGTCCGCAAGAAGAACACCCACGCCTCCTGCTGGCACGTGGACCTGGAGACGGACATCCGCTCGCTGATGAGCGTGGAGCCGAACTGGTATTGGTTCGAGACCGCGCACCACGAGCTGGGGCATGGCTATTACGACATGACCTACTCGCGGCCCGAGGTTCCGATGCTGCTGCGCACGGGGGCCAACCCCGGATTTCACGAGGCCATGGGCGAGCTGATCGGGCTGGCCTGCGGCCAGGTTCCTTACCTGAAATCGGTCGGCGTCCTCCCGCCGGACCATGTCTCCGACGAAACCGCGTTTCTGCTCAACGACGCCCTGGCCACGACCGTGCCGTTCATTTTTTGGGCTTCGGGGACCATGACGCATTGGGAGGCCGACGTGTATGCGAAGAACCTGGCCCCGGAGGGCTGGAACGCCCGCTGGTGGCAATACGTGCGCGAGTTCCAGGGCGTCGAGCCGCCCTCAGCCCGCGGCGAGGAGTTCTGCGACGCCGCCACCAAGACCCACATCAACGACAACCCCTGCTACTACCCGGCCTACGCCGTGGCCACGGTGCTGAAATTCCAGTTTCACGAGCACATCGCCCGCAAAATCCTCCGGCAACCGCTCCAGAGCTGCAGCTATGCCGGCAGCCGCGAGGCGGGGGATTTTCTGCGCCGCGTCATGCAGAAGGGCGCCACCGAGGACTGGCGCAAGGTGTTGAAGGAGGCCACGGGCGAAGCGCTGTCCACCCGGGCCATGGTGGAATATTTCCAGCCGCTGATGGCCTGGCTTCAGGAACAAAACCGCGGCCGCGCCATCGGCTGGGACTGATTATTTCCAGTATCCCTTGATCTTGTCCCAGAGATTGGTCTTGGAGGCGGCGCCCTTGGCTCCGGCGGCGCCCTCGGGGGCCTTGGCCAATTCGAGCACCTTAAACTCGAGGATGTTCGACAGGGCCACGGTGAACCGGTCGCCCGTCGTGAATTTGTCGCGTCTATGACGCAGCGTCACCGTGTTGCTGGAGACCTGGACCAGTTCCGCGTGCCCCAGGCTGATGGGAGGCCGCTGGGCCACAATCCGGACAATCGATCCGGTGGGGACCATGGCGGGGCTGATGGGCTCCTCCTCCGCAAAGGCGTTGGCCGCCAGGAGCAGCGTTCCCGTGACAATGGCGAGTCGTTTCATGACCACAACAATTCCCGTCACTACACCTCATCGGCATGCGGCGCGTCTTTCTTAAGCCGGATCTCGACTGCGGACGGCGCGAAGAGCCAGCCTTGGTAGGGCGACGCTCCCGCGGAGCCGGGGAGGGCGAGCGTCCTCGCGAGCCCCATCCACCTCCTT
>JAKLEJ010000626.1 GCA_022711695.1 Verrucomicrobiota bacterium
GGGCGCGAAATCCTTGGCCAGTGCCGGCGGTTGCTGGAAGAACTGCGCGCGGCAGGGGCGGAGCCCGAGGGCGAAGCGGCGACCTGCGAGCGGCTGGAGGCGGCGCTGGGCGGCGCAACCGCGGCGGCCGGCGGGAAAGACGGGGGTCCTCCCGAGCCGTATGTCGAAGCGCGTTGGCTGCTGCGGCGGTTGGCGCTGGCGAACCCGCTGCTGGACTTCGACGCGATTCTCTTCAGCAAGCGCGTGCCCCCGAGCTTCAACCACATGTCCGACCAGTATTACGGCTGGTGGTCGAAGCCGGGCGGCGGGCTCTACCTGTTGCGCGGGTTCAAGACCGGCCAACCGCAGGAGGAGTGCCTGACCGGGGCCTTCAAAGCGCCCGGCAGTTTTCTGCGTCCGAGCCTTTCCTACGACGGGCGCAAAGTGCTCTTTGCCTGGTGCCGCCACTACCCGGAACTGGCCGGCGAAACCAACAAGCTGGACAAGGGCCGGGTGCCGGAGGATGGGTTCTACCACCTGTTCGAGATGGGCGTGGACGGTTCGGGCTTGAGGCAGATCACGCGGGGGAAGTACGACGATTTCGACGGGCGTTACCTGCCCGATGGGCGGATCGTGTTTCTTTCGACGCGGCGCGGGCAATCGCTGCAGGCGGGCCCGGAGAGCGCCGCGCGGACGCTGCGGCAGGCGGATTTGCCGGACTGCTATGTGCGCTGCGGGGGCGGCCCGGAGCGGCCGGTGGCGGTCTATACGCTTCATACCATCCACCCGGACGGCACGGGCCTGTGCGCGATCTCGCCCTTCGAGATGTTCGAGTGGACGCCGGAGGTGGGGCGGGACGGGTCGATTCTTTACTCGAGGTGGGACTACGTGGATCGCGACAACATGCCGTACATGGGCTTGTGGGCGATCAACCCGGACGGCTCGAACGCGCGGCTGGTGTATAAGAACTACACGCGGTCGCCGCACTGCACCTTCGAGCCCCGGCCGGTGCCGGGGTCGCGCAAGATTGTCTTCACGGCTTCGGCGCACCATGCGCAAACGATGGGGAGCCTGGTGCTGCTGGACCCGGGGGTGGACCTTGAAGGGCATGCGGGGATTGTGCGGCTGACCCCGGAGGTGGCCTTTCCGGAGATCGAGGGGTGGCCCAGAACGTCCTACGCCAACCCCTGGCCGCTGTCCGAGCGGCATTACCTGGCGGCGTGGGGCTTCGAAGGGGAACGGGTTCCGGGTCCTTCGGGGTGGAATCGGTGGCACGCTGTGCAGCGTCCCGCCAACGGGATGGATCTGTATTACTTCGACGCCGTGATCGGCCGGCACCTGCTGTGGGCGGACCCGGAGATTGCCTGCGGCGACCCGATCCCGGTGCGGTCGCGGGAACGGCCTCCGGTGGTGGCCAGCGCGCTGGACTGGACGGGCCCGAAGGAGGGCCGGTTCCTGGTGACCGATGTGGGGCGGGGCCTGAACAGCGTCCAGACCGGGCAAATCCGGTCGCTGCGCATCGTGGCGGTGCCTCCGAAGACCCATCCCACCATGGACTTTCCGAACCTGGGGGTGACCCGGGACGATCCCGGCAAGTGCGTGTTGGGAACCGTGCCGGTGGAAGCGGATGGCTCGGCGTATTTTCGAGCGCCCGCCGGGACGATCGTGTTTTTTCAGGCGCTGGATGCGGAGGGCATGGCCATCCAGACGATGCGCAGCGCCACGCATGTTCAGCCCGGCCAGACCCTGAGCTGCATCGGCTGCCACGAACACCGGCAGCAGGCCCCGCCGGCCCGGCGGGCGCTGGCTACCCTGCGCGAGCCCTCGCGCATCACTCCCGGGCCGGAGGGCTCGTGGGTGTTCCGGTTCGACCGGTTGGTGCAACCGGTGCTGGACCGGCAGTGTGTGTCGTGTCACAGCCCGGGCGGCAAGGACGCCAAGGCGGCGCGGTTCGATCTGAGCCCGGCGCGGGCCTACGAATCGCTGGTGGGCTACGGCAAGCCCAGCCTGCGCGACCAGGTGTGGGAGGGCTACCGGCGCGGACGCTCGGTCGAGGGCGAGGGGTTGGCCCGCGGCAGCGCCGTGCTGAGGCTGCTGCGGCGCGCGGAGGGCCACGAAGGCGTGAAGCTGGAGGGGGAGGCGCTGGAGCGGC
>JAKLEJ010000627.1 GCA_022711695.1 Verrucomicrobiota bacterium
CGCTGGGAGCCGGGCCCAAGGCGTTGACAGCCGCGCTCCCGCTGAGCCAGCAGGCGGCGCAATTGCTGCAAATCCGTGGCCCGGACCAGGCGCTGGGCGCAACCGGTCTGGAGGCGTGCCTGGACCGCGACCGCATCATCGGCCTGGCGCCCGGAGAAGGCGAACACACCATTGAAGCCTGGGTGCGAGTGGCGGCGCTACCCGCCGCCCCCGCCCGGGCCCCGATCCTGAGCCTTGGCGCGGAGAGCGGCAAGCCCCACCGCTGGTTCGTGAGCGCCAATGGCGTCGCGTCGTTTGGCATCGGCGGCTCGGAGGTGGTAAACGCCGCCCTCCCGCTCAATGGGTGGGTCCACCTGGCGGCCGCGTGGGATGGGCTCCGTTATCGTCTCTACACCAACGGCGTCCTGGCGGCCAGCAGCGCCAGTTGGCGCCCCAACCTGCAGGGCATCCCCTTCTCCCTTGCCAAATCGAATGCCGCCGCTGCGGTCCCGTTCCAGGGGGCCTTCACCGAGGTGCGCCTCTGGAACAAGGCGCGTCGGGCGGACGAAATCCGGCGTTATCTCAACCTGAGTCTGCGCGGGAACGAGGCGGGGCTGATCGCTTACTGGCGCCTGAACGAGAATCCCGGAACCAACCGTGTGGCCGACGCCAGCGGGTATGGAAACGCCGCCCAGCTTCCCGCGGGCGCGCCCTGGCCGCACACCGGAACCAACCTGGTCCTGCAAGCCAACGGCTATGTCACCCTGGTCTTCAACAACGACCCCAGCCTGCCCGGCCTGCCGGTCACCCTCAAGGTGATCCAGATCGACGCGTCCCAGGGAATCTACGCGGGCGACCTGCGAATCATCGCGTCGGACAACCTCTTCGACGAGCGGCTGACGCTGCGCCACAGCGCCGATTTCGGCTTCGAGCCGGACAAGTTCGAGTTCGAGTGGTATTCGCACCAGGGCGGGGAAGCCTACCCGATCTACGACCCGGAGGGGGGATTGACCAACGGGTGGGGCGCGCCGCGCTTCTTTGGATCCAACTTCAACAGCATCACCCTGGGCAAAGGCGAATCCTCCGGGGTGCTGCTCCTCTCGGACAACCGCTGGATCATGCGCTACCGGCCGCTGCCGGGCACTCCGCTGGCGGCGGTCCTTGGCCTGGGTTGGAGCGATTGGGCGGGGGCGCCGAACAAGGAGCCCAAGGAGGCCCAACTGGCCGAAGGATGGATCAAGCGGGTGACGCAGGCCTTGAATCCCTTCGATGCGCGCACCGACGATTTCCGCAACTCCGAGGCCAACACCTTCGCCAGCCTGCTGGTTTCGGCCGGGCGCCGCTTCGAGGGGGAGATCGCCTTCAACCCGGACGCGGACAACGTCAACAAGATCGGCCTGATCGAAGCGTACCAAACGGTGCTGAACCGGGGCCGGGGCCTGAGCGTGGATGCCAACATCCAGAACGGGCCGGCCAACGAAGCCCTCCTGCATGCCACCAGCAAGATCGCGGACCTCTATGCCCTGCTGGGCAACGAGGCCTACGCCGATGCCGAGGATCCCACCATCGGCTTCACCACTCCCGACGGGCTGGTTGGTTCGTTGGCGCCGTCGATCTTCTCCTTCCAGAACCAGGTCGATTCGCTTCTGGAGGAGGAGCTGGCGCTGCTGCGCGGACGCGACCAGAACCTGGGCAGGCCGGTCTATAACCGGCTCCCGTGGAACTTCACCTACGGAGACGGCCAGGTCGCCTACCAGCAGGTGTATAATGTCTATGACACCGCGACCCGCGACCCAATCACCGGCCAGATCACGCCCGCGGACGGATTCATCGATGTGAACGACGCGGCTTGCCTCTATCCGCAAGGGCATGGCGACGCCTGGGGGCACTACCTGACGGCTCTGCAAGGCTATTACCGGCTGCTCACGCACACCAACTTCGACTGGCAACCGCGCACCGAGCACATCCTCCTGGCCGGCGTGCCTGTGGAGGTCGATTACGAAGATGAGCGCAAGTTCGCCACCCTGGCCGCCGCCCGGGCCAAGGCCGGGGCGGAAATTGTCAACCTCACCTACCGCCTGCACTATGTGGACGATCCGGCGGGGCAGTGGCAGGGCTACAAGGACACCGAGATCGAGCGGGCCTGGGGCG
>JAKLEJ010000628.1 GCA_022711695.1 Verrucomicrobiota bacterium
CCGAGATCACCGCAACCTCCCCCACCAATCTGACGCTGGTCCGCAAATCCCACTGCGGCCTGACCGGCTTTGAGTTGGTCACCCTGGCGCGATGGCTGGACTCGCCGGATTTCCCGAGACTGACCCTCTCCGGCCAGCCTAAGAAGGTCCTGCCACCGCGCAAAACCAGGAGCGGAGCGCGCTGAGCCTGTCCCCATGGACACCGCTGGAACACTCAAGCTGGGGGTCAACATCGACCACGTGGCCACCTTGCGCGAAGCCCGCTACCGCGGGCGCGCCCTGGGCGAACCCGACCCGGTGGAAGCGGCCCGCCTCTGCCTGGGCGCGGGGGCTCACGGCATCACCGCGCACCTGCGCGAAGACCGCCGCCATATCCAGGATCGCGACGTTTGGCGGCTGCGCGAGGCTGTGCGCGGCCGGCTCAACCTCGAGATGACCCACACGCCGGAGATCGTCGAGATCGCCTGCCGCCTGAAACCCGACATCGTGTGCCTGGTGCCCGAGCGCCGCCAGGAGGTCACCACCGAAGGCGGCCTGGACGCCGCCGGCCAGGAGGCGGCCCTGGCCGCCCTGCGCCGCCGGATGAACGACCACGGCATCGAGGTGAGCCTGTTCATCGACGCCGATCCCCGGCAGATCGAGGCCGCGGCCCGCATCGGCAGCCAGTTCATCGAGATCCATACCGGCGCCTATGCCGAGCGCTTCCACGACCCGGCGGCCCGCGCGCGGGAGTTGGCCAAGATCCAGTCCGCCGCGCGCCAGGCCCACGGGCTGGGCTTGCGGGTCAACGCCGGCCACGGGCTGAATTACCAGAACCTGCCTGACCTCTTTCGGACGCCCCACCTGGTCGAACTCAACATCGGCCACAGCATTGTCAGCCGGGCGGTGTTTTCCGGCCTCGAGGCGGCGGTGCGGGAGATGCTCGCCCTGATGAGCGCCTACGGGCGCTCCTGATTCGCCCGCTCCCCTCCCGCCCATGATCCTGGGAACCGGCATCGATCTGGTGGAAGTCGAGCGCATCCGGGCTTCGTTCGAGAAATTCGGCGAGCGATTCCTGCGGCGGATTCTGCGTCCGGACGAGATTGCCTACTGCCTCTCCCACAAGGATCCGGCGCCGTTCCTGGCGGCGCGCTTCTCGGCCAAGGAGGCCATTTCGAAGGCCTTCGGCACGGGCATCGGCTCGCAACTGGGGTGGCTGGACATGGAAGTGGGCCGCGAACCGAGCGGTAAACCCTTTGTCATCCTCCATGGCGACGGCCTCAAGCGGTTGGAGGAGCGGGGTGGCCGCATCGTGCATCTGAGCCTGAGCCACACCGCCAGCCACGCCTCGGCCATGGCTATCCTCGAGAGCTGAACCGCAGCGCTTCGCGGGGGCGCCCGGGGCGGTTTCCCGACGGCTACAAACTCGGGCGGCTGCGCTCCCCGTCCCCGGCCGCGGGCAGGCCAACGCCGCTTCTGAAGAACCCCTGCCGGCCCGCGGTGTTCACCTGCCAGACCCGATTGCTGCCATTGCCCGGCTGGACCCAGAGCGCCTTCCACTCCGGGTCGTCCAGGGCGTTCTTCCCATAGAGCGCATACTCCCGGCTGGGGGACGTTTCCGGCTGCGTCACCACGAGATTCGACCCGTCCCAGCCGGTCGCCAGCGGTTTAAAATGCGAAAGCCCATTGGTCGGATTTGTGTCGGCGATGTATTCCTGGCCGTTCACGAAGCCGTCGCCGTCGGGGTCCTCGTTCTGCTGCTCCAGGGTCAGTCCGTATCCCCTCAGCCAGTCCTCAAGCCCGCCGCCCACAGGCTTGAACAGCGCCGTCAACGCGATGGGCGCCCAGGCCGGGATGACGATGGGATTGTCAGTTTCCTGCCCGGCCGGCGCGCCTGTCCACCTGTCAAAAGCGAAATCTCGATCCGGTATGGCGCTTGCCACGGCATTGCTCCCCCTGCCGATCCACTCGCCGTTCTTCTCCACCCTTCCGTTCCCGGCGGAATAGGCGACCAACTGGCACTCCTCCTGCCAGTTCCAGGTGATGACGACATGGTTTGTCACCGTCACCGCCATCTGGGCCGTCTCCTGCGCTCCCGCCGCCGCCTCGATGCCGAGACCTGCCAACAATCCGAACAGCT
>JAKLEJ010000629.1 GCA_022711695.1 Verrucomicrobiota bacterium
GCCGGGGGGCGGCAACCCCGGCTTCCGGAAGCAGATGCGCATCCTGGCCGAGTTCATGGGCGGGTTCGAGTTTGTGAAGATGCAGCCGGACGCTTCCGTGGTGCGCGCAGGCGCGCCCAAGGGCGTAAAGCCGTGGGCGCTGGCGGAGCGGGGCCGGGCCTACGCAGTTTACCTCCGCTCCGCGCGCGATCTGCGGGCGCTCGAGTTGGCCCTGCCCGCCGGCGATTACGAGGCGCGGTGGATCAGCCCCCTCACCGGGGCAACCCTGAAATCCGAGACCTTTGCCCATGCGGCCCAAACGCGTCGGCTGGAGACGCCGACGACCGAGGGCGATGTGGCGCTGGCGGTGCGCCGCGCCCCCTAATCCGGCGCAGCCAGGGACGCCGCCGCCGCGTCGAGATCGCCGCTGCAGGCCGCCGTCGGAAGACTTGCTTTGCGGAGGCGCGGGCCTAGGATGAGGGCGGCCACCGGCCCGGGGTAGCACCGGGAGCAGGGCCGCTTACTGAACGATGATCCGTTCATTCGCATTTACAACGCAGGGCCGGCTGCACAGCAAGGACCTCGAAGCGTTCCTGATTCCAACGCTGCTGGGCGACACGAATCTGTTCCTTTGGGTGGACCTGGAGAATCCCACGCCGGAGGAGGTGCGCTTTTACCTCGAGGACGTCTTCCATTTTCATCCCCTGTCCATCGAGGACTGCGTGGCGGACCGCCCCTCGCCCAAGGTCGAGGAATACCAGCCCAAGGAGGGCGACCGCTTCGCCTCCTACCTGTTCATGGTCATTCACGCGGTCGATTACAGCCGCAAGGACGGAGTCTTCGCCACCAGCGAGCTGGATTTCTTCCTGGGCAAGAACTTCCTGGTCACCTTCCACACCACGCCCCTGCGGAGCATCACCACGGTCGAAGAAATGTGCCTCAAGAGCACGGTGCACGTGGCGCGGGCGCCCGACCGAGTGGCCCACTCGCTGCTGGACTCGCTGGTGGACAACTACAAGCCGGCGCTCGACGAGCTGTCCAAGGAGATTTCCGAACTGGAGCACGAAGCCCTGGCCCATCACCACCCGTCGGTCCTGAACAAAATCGTGCAGATCAAGAAGGAGGTGTTTCACCTCCGGCAGATCATCGGCCCGCAGATGGAGGTGCTGGGGCGGTTTGCCCGCGGCGAGTTCTCGCTGATTCGCGGGCACCTGGTCCCCTACTACCGGAACGTCTATGACGCCCTCTCGCACATTTCCGAGCAGGCCCAGACCTACGCGGATTCCCTGACCGGCATCCTGCAGGTGTATCTGAACATGTCGTCCAACCAGACCGGCGAGGTGGTCAAGTTCCTGACCATGATCACGGTGATCACCACGCCGGTGATGGTGGTGGGCAGTTGGTACGGCATGAACTACACGGACCAGATGCCGGAGTTGCGGAGCCGCTTCGGCTATCTCTGGGCCATCGGCCTGACGCTCGTCGCCACCCTGGCCACCCTCTGGTGGATGAGGCGCAAGAAATGGCTCTGAGCTTGCGCGCGCCCAGGCTCTTCCTCCGCCGGACGCTCTCCTGACATGTCCGCCGCCAAATCCAATTTCCTGGACAAAGTGCTCGGGCGCCTCGGGCGACTGGACAAGGAGGGGCTGCAAAGCGTGGTGGAGCGCCTGGCGCGCGAACGGGGCCTGCTCGAGACCCTGTTCAACACCATCGACGACGGGGTGCTGGTGGTGGACGAGACGGGCCGCATCCTCTACTTCAACCGGGCGGCGACGCGGCTATTGGGGCTGCAGGACAGCGCCGAGGGCCAGCCCCTGGGGCGATTTGTCCCCGAGCTGAACTTCGAGAAACTCCTGGCGGCCGACCGCCAGGGCGGCGGGCGCGTGAGCCGCCACGAGCTGGAGATCGGCTATCCCCAACCGCGCTTCCTGAGCCTCTACGCCGCCCCGCTGGACGGCGAGCGGCGCGGCAGCGCCGGCCTGGCCTTGATTTTTCACGACGCCACCGAGGCGCGCCAGAAAACCTTCGCGGCGATCGAGAGCGAGCGCACCCAGGCGCTGACGCTGCTGGCCGCGAGCGTGGCCCATGAAATCGGCAACCCGCTCAACGCGCTCCACATTCATCTTCAG
>JAKLEJ010000063.1 GCA_022711695.1 Verrucomicrobiota bacterium
GCGCGCAGGTAACCGTCGCGCGTGAAGTTGGAGCGCGCCCGGAGCGGCGCGCCGGGGGCGCGCGGGTGCGAAGCGGCGTCGGGGTCGGTCTCCAAGCCCGCCGAATCGAGCTGGGCCTTCCAGAAATCCATCTGGCGCCTGGCCTGGGCGGCGCTGACGCTGCCATCGGCCTCGAGGCCGGTGGAGATCACCCAGGCCTTGCCGAGCGCATGATCGAACGCCACCAGGCTGTCATGGAAGCCCAGGTCGCAATCCGGAAGGTCCAGATCGCCGGCGGGAACGCGCGGCAGGCGGGGCTCGACGAAGTTCTTTAGCTCGTAGCCCCACCAGCCGAAACAGCCCCCCAGGGGAAACGGAAGGTCCGGCTGCCGGGACAACTCGTAGCGCGCCAGGAGCGCCTCGAGCGCCCGCCAGGGATCGCCAAACTGCCGCCAGCACCGCGAGCCAGCCCGCCATTCGCACCGCGAGCCGAAGCTGCGAAAGGCGAGAAACGGGCGGGCCGTTACCAACGACATCCGCCCTTGGGCGGGGTCGAACAGCGCGCTCTGTAGCAGGACCAGGCCCGGCTGGCCGGCCAGCCGGGAAGCCAGTTCCTCAGGCCCCAGGGGCGTCGCGATTTCCTGGATTAATGGAGGCACGTTCAGGATGTCCGGAGGGCCCCCTCGAGCAGGCCATCCCTCGGGAGCTTCGGCTCTAATGCGGCCGCGTCAAGCGTCGCTTTGTCCGAATCCGGCCGGCCTTGGAGGCGTCTATCGACTGGTGTTCTGGCCCAGCGAAAAAGCGGTTGTGTTCGGACGCTGCCTGGCGGCGGCGGTCTTTTGCCTTTCTTCAGCCGTCGCCTCGCCGGTTTTGGCGTCCGCTCCGAATGCCTCCTGGCCGCAAGCGGTCCTGATTCGGCAGGCTCAGCTCGGTTCCCCAGCCGGCCCGACCGAGACCAAGAAGGCCGCTGCGGCGGCCCTGTGGGCGGAGCTGGAACGCGAGCACCCCGTCGAGTGCGATTGGGTGTTCCAGGACGCCGGCCAGGACCCGGCGGGTTGGCTGGCCGAAACCAACCAGGCCCGCCAGGCGCGCGGATGGGTGTCACGCGCCCTGGAGGAAATAGGCGGGCGCGGCGAGGGTTTCCGGGTGGAATTCGAGAAACTCTCGAGCAACGGGGACGCGCCCCTGGTTTCCTGGCTGGAGCTCTACGCGAGGGTCTGTGAGGAGCGACGGTCGGCCCGGCTGCAAACGGTGTTCCGGAGCGCGCCGCGAATTGTGTTCACCAAACACCCGACCATCCGGCCCTCGTTCTTCGCCTACACCGAGGGGCAGTCGGACGCCCAGGCGGAGCGCCATTTTCATCCCGGCGCCTCGCTGTGCCTGTTGGAGATGACAGGGACCCGGGGCGAGGTGAGCGTGCTGCTGGAGGATCGGACGGGCGCCATCCGGGATCCGGCGGTTTCCCCGGACGGGCAGCGGGTGGCCTTCGCCTGGAAAAAGGCCCTGAACGAGGACGACTATCACCTCTACGAAATGGAGGCGGCCTCGAGACGGCTGCGGCAGATCACGTCCGGGGCGGGATTTGCCGACTACGAACCGGCTTACCTGCCGGGCGGCGACCTCATCTTCGCCTCGACCCGCTGCGTGCAGACGGTCGATTGCTGGTGGACCGAGGTTAGCAACCTCTACACCTGCGACAAGGACGGCCGCCACCTGCGCCGGCTGGGGTTCGACCAGGTGCATGCGATATTTCCCGCGGCGCTGGACGACGGGCGGGTGATCTACACGCGCTGGGACTACAACGACCGCGGCCAGATCTTCCCGCAGGCGCTTTTCCAGATGAACGCCGACGGCACAGGCCAGACGGAGTTCTACGGAAACAACTCGTGGTTCCCCACGACCATCGCCCATGCCCGCGGCATTCCGGGGACGGAGAAAGTCGCGGCCATTCTGTGCGGGCATCACTCGTCGCAGGCCGGCAAGCTGGCGGTCATCGATCCGGCCCGGGGTCGCCAGGAAAACCAGGGCGTGCAACTCGTGGCCCCCCTCCGCGAGACCCGGGCCGAGCGCATCGATTCCTACGGGCAGGCCGGCGAGCTGTTCCAATACCCCTATCCGCTGGGCGAAACGGAGTTCCTGGTGACCTACGCCCCGCTGGGCTGGGAAGGCGGCGGTCCGTCGCGGCGGCGCGCCGGCGACGCCGCGTTCGGCATCTATTGGATGGCGGCGGACGGGAGGCGGGAGTTGCTGGCCGCCGATCCGAAGGTGGCCTGCCAGCAGCCCGTGCCGCTGGCGGCGCGGCGCGCCATGCCGGTTCGCCCCAGTGCTGTGGACTACCGCAAGAAGACGGGGACCTACTACGTGCAGGATATCCACGCCGGCCCGGGCCTGGCCGGCGTCCCCAGGGGGACCGTCAAGAAGCTGCGCGTCATCGCGCTCGAGTTCCGCCCGGCGGGAGTCGGCAACAACGGCAGCTCCGGCCCGGGCGGCGGGGCCCTCATCAGCACGCCCATCGCGGTGGGCAACGGCAGTTGGGACGTCAAGATCGTGCTCGGGGATGCCGCCGTTCACGAGGATGGCTCGGCCTTCTTCCAGGTCCCGGCCCGCACCCCGGTCTATTTCCAGGCCCTCGACGCCAAGGGGCGGGCGGTCCAGACGATGCGCAGTTGGAGCACCTTGCAGCCGGGCGAAATCCAGTCCTGCGTGGGCTGCCATGAGCACAAAAACACCGCCCCCGCCGCCTCGGGCTACAGCACCCTGGCGCTGCGCGCCGGGCCGGCGGCCCTCGAGCCCTTCTACGGCCTACCGCGCGGCTTCAGTTTCCCCCGCGAAATCCAGCCCATCCTGGACAAACATTGCGTCTCGTGTCACAGCGATCCGGGCCAGCGGATGAGCCGCGAGCGGCTGAAGGGAGGATGGACACGCGAGCGCGATCCGGACTGGCAGGCGGCGTTGCGCGCCACCGCCGGACGACTCGCCTCCCAGGCGGGCAGCGCGCCGTCGGCGGCGCCCGCGGTGGCCACCAACCGGCCCGCGTTCAGCCTGCGCGGCCACGGGGTGCTGGATCGCCTCGCCAAGCGCCACTGGAGCGAGGCTTACCTGAATCTGACCCTGGCCGAGCCGGCGCAGAACGATTGGGACCGCGGTTCGTTTGGCGGCACGGCCGATGGCCGGCTGGTGAACTGGCCCGGCGCACAGTCCATTCCCGCCCCGCTGCCGCCGTGCTCGGCCGGGGCTTGCCGCAGCGACCTGCTGGCCCTCCTCGAGGGCGGCCACGGCGGCGTCAGGCTCAGCCGCGAGGAGTTGGACAAGATCGCCTGCTGGATCGACCTCTACGTGCCGTATTGCGGGGACTACGAGGAGGCCGCCGCCTGGACGCCCGAGGAGACCGCCAAGTACCGTCGTTACCTCGAGAAACGGCGCAGAATGGAAGCGCTGGAGCAGCGGAACATCGAGGAGCTTCTGGCCAGCCAGGAGCAGGCGATGCCCGCCCGGGTTCCGTAGCGCGAGCGGCTCCGTGAGGGATTGGGGGCGATTCTTGCGGCGGCCCCGCGGAGGGCGCGCCTCAGGCGCGCTGGGACGCCATGAGCCGGGCCAGCCGCATGGCCATCTCGAGCGACTGCTCGTAATTGAGCCGGGGATCCACCTGCGAGCGATAGGCCCGCGACAGATCGGCCTCGGTGACCCCGCTGGCCCCGCCCAGGCATTCGGTGACGTTTTCCCCGGTCAATTCGAAATGCACCCCTCCGAGGCAGCTTCCGCAGTCTGTGAGGATTTGAAAGGACTTTTCGATCTCGTCCAGGATCGTCTCGAAGCGGCGCGTCTTGACGCCGGCGTGGGTGGTCAGGGTGTTGGCGTGCATGGGGTCGCAGCACCAGAGCACGCGCGTTCCCCGGCGCCGCAGCGCCTCCACCAGCGGCGGCAGGGCTTTCTCCACCTTGTCCGCGCCCATCCGATGGATCACCGTCAGGCGTCCGGGCTCGTTGGCGGGGTTGAGCCGCTCGCACAGCGCCTGGAGTTCGTCCGCGCCAATGCCGGCGCTGATCTTGATCCCCACGGGATTGCGGATGCCCCGGAAATACTCGAGGTGCGCGCCGTCCAGGGCGCGGGTGCGATTGCCTATCCAAGGCAGGTGGGTGGTCAGGTTGTACCAGCCCTGGCGTCGCGGGACCTGGCGGGTCTGGGCCTGCTCGTAAAGCAGGTGCAGCCCCTCGTGGCTGGTGTAGAAATCCACCCGGTTCATTTCGGTGAGCGCGCCCCCGGCCAGCGTCTCCATGAAGCGGATGGACTCGCCGATCGATTCGACCATCCGTGTGTATTCGCCCGCCAGGGGCGAGCGGTGCACGAAATCCAGCTCCCAGTACTCGGGGTGGTGCAGGTCGGCAAAGCCGCCATCGATGAGCGCGCGGATGAAATTGACGGTGAGGCCGGCCCGCTCGTATCCGCGCAGGAGCAGCTCGGGATCGTGCCGGCGCTCGGCGGCCTCGAAGGCCAACCGGTTGATCATGTCGCCGCGGTAGGCGGGCAGCGTGACCCCCTCGCGGGTCTCGGTGTCGGCCGAGCGCGGCTTGGCGTACTGCCCTGCGAACCGGCCCACCCGGATGACCCGTCGCCGGCCGCCATGGACCAGCACCAGGCTCATTTGCAGGAGAATCTTCAGCTTGGCGGCGATGGCCCCGGACTCGCAATCCTCGAAGCTCTCCGAGCAGTCGCCTCCCTGGAGCAGGAAACGCTCGCCGCGGGCGGCTTCGGCCAGTTGGGCCTTGAGGCTCTCGATTTCCCAACTGGTGACCAGCGGGGGCAGCCGGGACAAGCGTTCGACGGCCGACCGCAGGGCCTGGGGATCCTCGTAAACCGGCTGCTGGGCGGCCGCGCGGCTTTGCCAGGAATCGGGCCGCCAGTCCGCCGGCGCCGGAGTGTCTGGCTGGGCGCTCACTTGCGCTCTTCCAGCGGCACGTAGGGATTCTGGGTGGCCCCGATATAGACCTGCCGCGGCCGGTAGATGCGGCTCTTGGGGTCGTCCATGATTTCCTTGAAATTGGCGATCCAACCGGGCATGCGGCCGATGGCGAAGATGACCGTGAACATTTCGGTGGGAATGCCGATGGCGCGCATGATGATGCCGCTGTAGAAATCCACGTTCGGGTAGAGTTTGCGCTCGACGAAGTAGGAGTCCTTGAGGGCGGCTTCCTCGAGCTTCTTGGCGATGTCCAGGAGCGGGTCGCTGATGCGCAGCGCCTTGAGGGTGGAATCGCAGGCGGCCTTGATGATGCGGGCGCGCGGATCGTAGTTCTTATAGACGCGGTGGCCGAACCCCATGAGCCGTTTGCCGCTGTTCTTGTCCTTGGCGGCGGCGATGAACTTCGAGCCGTCGTCGCCCTCCTTGTGAATCTGGGTGAGCATCTCGATGACGGCCTGGTTGGCGCCGCCGTGGAGGGGGCCCCAGAGGGCGCAGACGCCGGCGGCGGCGCTGGCAAACAGGTTGGCCTGGCTGGAGGCCACCATCCGCACCGTCGAGGTTGAGCAGTTCTGCTCGTGATCGGCGTGCAGCAGGAAGATCAGGTCCAGCGCCCGCGCCACCTCCGGCTTGAGCTCGTAGTCCTCGAAGGGATTCGAGAACATCATGTGCAGGAAGTTGGCGGTGTATTTATAGGTGGGCTTGGGATAGATGATCGGCAGGCCGCGCGACTTCCGGTAGGAGAAGGCCGCGATGGTGCGCACCTGGGAGAGCAGCCGCGCGGCGTGGACGTCGAAGCGCTCGCGGTTCACCGCTCCCATCAGCCCCGGGTAAAAGCAACTGCTGGCATTGATCATGGCCGAGAGGATGGCCATGGGATGCGCGTTGGGGGGGAAGCCCTCGAAGTGGTGCTTCATGTCCTCATGGATCATCTCGTTCTGAGTGAGCATGTCCGAGAACCGCCGCAGCTCGGCCCGCCCGGGCAGGCGCCCGTAGATGAGCAGGTAGGCCGTCTCGATGAAGGTGGATTTCTCGGCCAGCTCCTCGATGGGAATGCCGCGGTAGCGCAGGATGCCCCGCTCGCCGTCGATGAACGTCACCGCGCTGCTGCACGAGCCGGTGTTCCCGTAGCCGTCGTCCAGGGTGATGCAGCCGCTGAGGTTGCGGAGCTGCGAAATGTCCACGGCCTTCTCGTGCTCGCTGCCCACCACCACGGGGAGCTCGTAGCTCTTCCCATCCAGTTCCAAGGTTGCCTTTGTGCTCATGGTTCCGCTTGTTCGGGCGTTTCTGTTATTATCGGTTGGATTGTCTCCCATTAGGCGGCTTCTGGCAAGCGGCCATTTTGCAAATCCCCGCGCGACGACGCGGCGCCTCCGGGGCCCGCGCGGCCACGGCCGCTCACTTCCGGAAGGGCGAAGGCGGGATGCGTTTCGCCAGGGCGCGCGCGTCCGAGGCCGAGCCTGCCGGCTTCTCCAGGTCGAGCAGCACCCATTTCTCCGGCAAGAGCGCGCTCTGCCCGGGCCGCAAGCGGGCTTCGGGCCCCAGCACTTCAAGCGTGGCCCGAAGCGGCTCCGCGGAAAAGGCGGCGGTGTTGCCGCCGTCGGGATAATTGCCCGATGGAGAATGGGGGAAGTACTTGACGAAGAGCAGCCGGCCCACGGCATAGGCGATCCATTCCTGGTCGGCATCGACCCCCACCTTCAGCGCGGCGCCCCCGGCTTCCACCACCAGGATCCCGTCCATGACTCTGACCCGCCGGTCCGCGGGATCCCCGGCCTCGTAGCGCACGGTCCCGCCCGCGCCCTTGGCCGCCAGAGACCAACCGGCCTTGAAGCGGCTTTTCTTGCTCAGGGGCAGCAGGGCGAAGCCGCCCGCTTTGCAGACGGTGCGATCCCAAAGGCTGCAGGACACCTCGTTGCTGGAGACGTTCTTCAACCGCTGGACCAACCCCACCTCGCCCGTGTCCGGATCCACCACGATTTCCCGGCTCATCTGGACGCCCAAGGCGGGTTCGGGCAGGCTCTCCAGCGCGACCGTTTGCGGACGCGGCGTCTGCCAGTTCCACGGACCCAGCCACAGGCGGAGATGCTCCGGAAGACCCCGGCTTTCGGGTCCCACGTCGAAGGCCGAGCCGCCCATGGCAAAGCCGGCCGGGTGGTCCGCCAGCAGTTTGCCACCGCTGCCCGGTTCGTCATAGAGGATGTTGTCCCCGTTCAAGGCGAACGCCGCTACGCGTCCGCCGACTGCGGGCAAAACGACGACCTTGCAATCGCCGCCCCGGAGGGCCAGGCAGTTTTCCCATCCGGAAAAGGTCTCGAAGGCCACTCCCGGGGCCAGGGACTGGGGCGCGGCCGCTCCGGCCGCCGCCGCCGCCAGGGCCAGAATCCAAACGCTCGACAGAACTCTGCTCATGACAAGTGAGCCGCACTGTAGGGGCGCCGGCATCGAAAGGCAATGATCAATCGCGCGCGGTGAATACGCAGCCACAATCTGCGACTCACCTGTCTTTGGCCATTGACTCGAAATCCCTTGCAGCCCCTGTCAAGGCGGGGGACCTGCCGGGGAAAAGCGGAGAGACAAGCAACGGACTGGAGAACAGAAGACTGGAGAACAGAAAAGCGGCCTTAGCAGGCCACCATGCAGTGAACGCCATGGGCGTTCTCGTCGGCCACCCGGGTGGCCGTAATCGGAAAGGCAGACCCAACCGATTCGGTTTCCTCAGACGCCCCGACGACATGAATGTCCGGGCAATTCGTCATGCGCGGGGCCTTTCGCGAGCCCGCTTTGAAGAGCGTGCAGCACGCCACAGCCCCTGCCGCCATCCAAACCGCCGCGATTGTCGTCAAGACCATGCAAGGCAAACAGCATAAACCGTTCCGAAATGCGGCAACAAGGCAAAAGGCTGGCAGAGCGGTGTGCGATATCGTTACAGAAGGTTCAAATTGGGACCCATTACTGGGCTCAGGTTGCGCATTCATCCAGTAATGAATTCAGCAAATAGTTTTGTACCAAATAGATGCAATATATGAAGCGAACGCCTATCCGTTCTTCCTGCCAGAGTGCCTCAGGCGGCCGAAGAAAGCCGAGCCTTGACACCGGGTGTCCATTTCCCGGCAGGAGTGTCTTGACTCCAGACACAAGGTGTGCCGGATTCACGCGCAGGGCGTGGGCGGGCCGGGCCACCGGCCATGGCGTTATCATTTGGCGAGCATGGCCGGGGCAGGCGCGGGCAGGCGTTTTTCGGTGGTCAATCGAGGGCATCGGGTATAGAACTGGGCTTGTGATCGTTGGAGAAACCACAGCTTATACCGCTTCATTGCTGGCCGTGCTGCTGGGCGGGCTGGCCCTGTTGGCGAAACGCCGCGGCGTGGCGCGGTGGTCGTTCGCAGCCGGGATGCTGCTGCTGGGCGTCGAATCGCTGTTTGCAGCGCTGGCTGTGGGGGCTGAGGAGCCGGATGCGATCATTCGCTGGCTGCATTGGAAGCGAACTGCGACCAGTCTGCTGCCAGGCGCGTGGCTGGTTTTCAGCCTGAGCTATTCGAGGGGCAATGCGCAGGAGTTTCTGGCCCGATGGCGGCCTTTCTGGCTGGCGTTGCTGATCGCGCCCTTTGGGCTTTCGGCCTACGAGGCCCTCTCGGGAGCCGGGGCGGTTGGCGGCAAGGCCTGGACGGTGGAGTTTCGGGTGATCGCGAACGAGTGGTTCGTAAACCTGGGGCTTTCGGCGATCGGGCTGAATCTGGCGATGGTGATGGGAGGAATCCTGATCCTGATGAACCTCGAGCGGACATTCAGCGCGGCGGTGGGAACGCAGCGCTGGCGGATCAAGTACCTGATCCTGGGTCTTGGAGTGCTTGTTGGGGTAAGGATTTACACTGCCAGCCAGATTCTATTGTTCTCGGGGATTGCCTCCTCGATGTTGTTCGTGGAATCCGTTGCGCTGGCCTTGTGTTGCGTGTGCGTGGCCTTCTCGGTTGCACGATCCAAGGCGGTCGAGATCGACGTTTACCCCTCGCATTCGGTGCTGAGGCACTCGGCCACGGGAGTCCTGGCGGGGCTCTATCTTCTCGCAGTGGGGGTGTTTGCGCGGCTGGTGGCGTCGTTTGGCGGGGACGCGGCTTTCGAGGTGAAAGCGCTGTTGATCCTGCTCGGGGTGGCGGGGCTGGGGGTGATACTGATGTCGGACCGTCTGCGCCAACGCGTGCAGGTGTTTGTGGCGCGCCATTTCCGGCGTCCTTCCTACGATTATCGCCGGGTGTGGTCGCAATTCACCGCGGAGACCACCTCGCTGCTGGACCAGCAGGAATTGGCGCGGGCGGTCACCCGGCTGGTGGCGGAGACCTTCAACCTGCTGTCGGTGAATGTGTGGCTGGCGGAGGGCCGGCACGGCCGGCTCAAGTGCGCCGCTTCGACGACACTGACGCCGGAACAGGTGAACGAACTGAGCCTGCTGCAAATCGATCTGCGGGCGCTGGAGAGCTACTTCAGCCAGAAACCGGCGGCGATCGACCTGGGCGCGCGCTCGGAGCGATGGGTGGCGGAGCTTTCCGAACTCAGCCCGAAGTTCTTTCCGAAGGGAGGGGGCCGGATCGTGGCGCCGCTGCTCTCGGGCGGCGAACTGCTGGGGCTGCTTTCGGTGTCGGACCGGGTCAGCGGGCTGCGGTTTACGCCCGAGGACTATGACCTGCTCAAGTGCATTGCCGACCAGGTGGCGGCGAGCCTGAAGAACATCGCCTTGTCCCGGCAGTTGGTGCAGGCCAAGGAACTGGAAGCCTTCCAGGCCATGTCCGCCTTTGTGGTTCACGATCTGAAGAACACCGCCAACACCCTCTCGCTGATGGTCCAGAACATGGGGGCCCATTTCGACAAGCCCGAGTTCCGGCAGGACGCCATTCGCGGGCTGAGCAAGAGCGTGCAGCATATCACCGACTTGATCGGCCGCCTGAATCTCGTCCGGCAGAAGCTGGAGATGAAGCCCGTCGAGCTCGACTTTAACGAGTACGTGGCGGCGCGCCTGGCCGAGATGGAGGGCGTGCTGTCGATGAGCGTGGTCAAGGTTTTTCAGCCCGTCCCCCGGCTGCGGCTGGACCCCGAGCAGTTCGGCAAGGTCTTGACCAACCTGCTGTTCAACGCCCGCGACGCCACCGACGGCCGGGGTGAAATCCGCGTGAGCACCGGCGTGGAAGGGGCCAAGGCCGTCCTCACGGTCACGGACCAGGGCTGCGGGATGACGCGGGATTTCCTGGACACGCAGCTCTTCAAGCCCTTCCAGACCACCAAGAAGAAAGGGCTCGGGATCGGACTGTTCCACAGCCGGATGATCGTGGAGTCGCACCGGGGCCGGATCGATGTCCAGAGCGAGCTCCACAAAGGTACTTCTTTCAAAATCTTGCTGCCTTTGCCAGACTTATCGCAATGAAGCCGCAGTTGCTGCTGGTTGACGACGACGAGGAAATCCGCTCGCAGTTGAAGTGGGCGCTGCAGGAGGACTACGCCGTGCTGGAGGCGGAGGACCGCAGCGGCGCGCTGGCCCTGTTTGCCGAGAAAAAGCCGATGGTGGCGCTGCTGGATCTGGGGCTGCCGCCGCAGACGGGCACGCCGCAGGAGGGCCTGGCGGCGCTCGAGGCGATGCTGGTGGCCGACAGCATGACCAAGGTGATCATCGCCAGCGGCCAATCGGACAAAGCCAATGCGCTCGAGGCCGTGGGGCGCGGCGCCTACGACTTCCTCTGCAAGCCGGTCGATCTGGGCGAACTCAAGATCATCTTGCGACGCGCCTTTCATGTGGCCGGGTTGGAGCGGGAGCATCACCAGATGCGCCGGCAATTGGACGTGGGCGGCTTCGAGGGGATGATCGGCAATTGCGCGCAGATGCAGGCGGTCTTCGGCGCCATCCGCAAGGTGGCGACGGCCGATGCCCCTGTGCTGATTCTGGGCGAGAGCGGCACCGGCAAGGAAATGGTGGCGCAAGCCATCCACCGCTGCAGCGGCCGCAAGGAGGGCCCGTTTGTGGCGATCAATTGCGGGGCCATCCCCGAGAACCTTCTGGAGAGCGAGCTGTTCGGCCACGAGAAAGGGGCGTTCACGGGGGCGCACGCCCAGCGCAAGGGACGCATCGAAACGGCCTCCGGCGGCACGCTGTTTCTGGACGAGATCGGCGAGCTGCCGCTGAGCCTGCAGGTGAAACTGCTGCGCTTTCTCCAGGGCCAGGTGATCGAGCGGGTGGGGGGGCGCGCCTCCATCGAGGTGGATTGCCGGGTGGTCTCCGCCACCAACAGCGACCTTAACAAAGCCATGGCCGACGGCCGATTCCGCGAGGATCTTTACTATCGGCTGGCGGTGGTGGTGGTGAAACTGCCGGCTTTGCGCGAGCGCGGCGAAGACCCGCTCCTGCTGGCGCACAGCCTCCTGCAGCGCCAGGCGGCGGCCTCCGGCAAGGACCGGCTCGATTTCAGCCGCGACGCCCTCAACGCCATCCGCGGGCACCCCTGGCCGGGGAACGTCCGCGAAATGGAGAACCGCATCAAGCGGGCCGTGATCATGGCGTCCGGCCACCATGTCACCGCAGCCGACCTGGAGCTGGCCGGCGGACGCTCCGCCTCCTTCAAAACCCTCAAGGAAGCCCGGGAGGCTATCGAGCGGGAAATGGTCGAGGAAGCGCTGCGCCGCCACAAAGGCAAGATCAGCCGCGCGGCCGACGACCTGGGGATCAGCCGGCCCACCTTGTACGAGATGATGGAGAAGCTCAACCTGGACCGGACCGGCCACGAGGCCGCGGCCCCGCCCAGGGAGCCCGGTTCGTGAGACTCCAGGGGCGGTTCCGGCCGGGCTTCAGGCGAGCAGGTCCGTCACCGCCCGCCCTTTGCCGTCCTGGGTGACATAGAACGGGCGCTGCTCGACCTCGAACGCGGTGCGGGGGCCGATGCCCAGGGCAGTCAGCAGGGTGGCGTGGAGGTCCATCACGGAGACGGGGTTTCGCACTGCCACCAGGGGACGTTCGCCGGCGGTTTCGCCGTACAAGAAGCCCTGTTTCATGCCCCCGCCAAACAGCACGACGCTTGTGCCGCCGGTGAAATGGCGGTGCAGGCCGTAATGCTTGGCATCCAGCAGGGTTTCAGAGGGCGCCGTGGATTGGTCCTTGGCGGTCGAGCCCGGCACGCCTTCGATCAGGGCGTCCCGGCTGAACTCGCTGGCCAGGATCACCAGGG
>JAKLEJ010000630.1 GCA_022711695.1 Verrucomicrobiota bacterium
GAAAACCAGCAGCCACAGCAGCCAGCGCCGCTCGAAGATCGAGCCGCGCCAGAAATAGAGCAGGCCCAGGGCGGCAAGCCCGATCGTCGCCATGCCCGCGGCCACCATCAGGTGGAAGAGCTGGAAGGTCGCGTTGATCGGGGGCCGGTCCGCCGGATTGGGCGCGCTCTCGCGCAGCCCGGCCACGGCTTTGCCCCGGTCGTTGTGCGCCAGGAAGCTCAGCATCCCCGGAATCTTCGGCCCGATGACCTTTTCGTTCTTTTCGTCCACCCAGCCGAACAGCGCCAGGGGGGCGTTCGGCGCGGTTTCATAGAGGCCCTCGAAGGCGGCGAGCTTCACCGGCTGGTTCCTGGCCACCCCCTGGGCGCTGGTGTGTCCGCTCACGAGCTGAAGGAGCGAGGCCGCCAGGCCCGCAATCAGCCCGATCCGCAGCGAGGCGCGCGCGAACTCCTCATGCTTGCGCTTGAGCAGGTACCAAGCGCTCACGCTCACCACCAGGAACGCCCCGGCCTGCCAGGCCCCGCAGACGGTGTGCAGCAGCCGGTCCATCGAGGACGGGTTGAACACCATCGCCCAAAAATCCGTGATCTCGGCCCGGGCCTTCATGCCTTCGCCGACAATGTGAAAGCCGGCGGGAGTCTGCATCCAGGAATTCGCCACGACGATCCAGACCGCGCTGAAGTGCGCTCCCAGGCAGACCATGCAGGTGGCGAAGAAATGCATTTTGCGGCTGACCTTGTCCCACCCGAACAACAGCACGGCCAGAAACCCGGATTCGAGGAAGAAGGCGAAGATGCCTTCGGCCGCCAGGGCGCTGCCGAAGACGTCGCCCACGTAACGCGAGTAAGCGGCCCAGTTGGTCCCGAACTCGAACTCGAGGACGATGCCGGTGGCGACGCCGATGGCGAACGTGAGCGCGAAGACCTTGGTCCAGAACCGCGCCATCTGGTGATAGACAGGCTGGCGGGTCTTGAGCCAGAGCCCCTCCATGATCACCAGCAGCACGCCCAAGCCGATGCTCAAGGGGGGATACAGGTAATGAATGGCCGCCGTCAGCCCGAACTGAAACCTGGAGAGTGTCAGCACGTCCATAATGTTTGGGGGGCGCCATCCGTATCGTTGCTGGGATGGCCCGCAGCCGCGCCGATGCTGTGGCCGCCCATTGTCATGCCCGCACTTTCTCGTAAGGCCACACGGCCATGCCGCCGTCCATCACCCGGACCCGGTCAAAACCAGCCCCCTGGAGGATCTTGGCGGCTTCGTAGCCTCGCAGCGAGACCTTGCAGAAGGCCACGATCTCCTTGTCCCTGGGCAACTCCCCGAGGCGTGACCGCAGAGCCCCCAGGGGGATGTGCGTGGCCGTCGCGAGATGTTCCACTCGGTGTTCGGCTGGGCTGCGCACATCCAGCAGGAGGAGCGTGTCGCCGGCTTCGAGCCGGGCTTTCACTTCCATGGGGGTTAGGCCCGCCACCTGCCCATCCAGCTTGTTGCGCGCCACGTTGGCGGCGGTGATGAGGTTGTCCAGCGCGGGCGCGTAAGGCGGCGCGTAGCAGAGATCGACCTTGGACAATTGGTCCACGGTCATTCCCGCCGTCAGGGCCAGGGCGGCCACGTCCATGCGCTTGTCTCCCGCGCCCGGACCCACCGCCTGGGCGCCGAGGAGCTTGCGGGTGCGGGCATCCACCACCAGTTTGATGACCAGCGGCGCGGCCCCCGGCATGTAGTGCGGCCGATCCGTATCCGGAACCAGCACCGTGACCGTTTGATAGCCTTGCTGGCGCGCCGCCGCCTCGGTCAATCCGGTGCGGGCCGCGCAGAACTCGAACACGCGGCAGACCGTGCTGCCGAGAACCCCTGGGAACCGGTCCTGGCCGCCGCAGAGATTGATGGCCGCGACCCGGCCCTGCTTGTTGGCGGTGGAGCCCATGGGGGCGAAACACGGCTGGCCGGTGACCAGGTGGGTGCTTTGGGCGCAATCTCCGGCGGCGTAAATGTCCGGGTCCGACGTCTGCATGCGCTCGTCCACCTGAATCGCTCCGGTGGCGCCGAGGGTCAGCCCGGCGGTGCGGGCCAGATCGACGTTGGGGCGCACGCCTATGGCCAGC
>JAKLEJ010000631.1 GCA_022711695.1 Verrucomicrobiota bacterium
CGGGACGACATCCGGCTGTGGGTTTCGACCAACCTGGTTGCCTGGAGCCTTTGGCGCGACTTCCGCCCCAAGCTCGAGGTCTTGCCGGAAATCCAGGGCCCCGGCGGTTTTCACGGGGCCCCCAAGATGTTCTTTGACGAGCCCTCGGGCCAGTACCTGCTCACCTGGCACAGCTCCGTGAACATCGGGCACCCGACCGACACCGAGGGGTTGTGGCGCGGCATGCGCACGCTCTATGTGCTCTCTCGCGACCTGGTGACTTTCACCGAGCCCAAGCGGCTCTTTCCGTGGGAGATGGCCACGATCGACGTGCTGGTGCGCCGCGAAGGCGGCCGCTATTTCGCAATTCTCAAGGACGAACGCTATCCCTCCGCCGCATGGCCCACTGGCAAGACCATCCGCATCGCCGCTGCCGACCGCCTGCTCGGCCCTTACGCGCCGCCCTCCTTGCCCGTCTCGCCCAACTTTTGCGAAGCCCCGATGCTGTTGAGGCGGCCCGATGGCGCCGGCTGGTATTTGTATTCGGAGCAATACCCCGGCCGCGCTTACCGCCTGGCCACGGCCCCCGCCCTGGACGCTCCCTGGCGCGAGGTCTTCTGGATGGAATTCTCCGTCCCGGAGAATGCCCGCCACGGCTGCATGATCGAACTGGGACGGGCTGAACTCGAGGCCGTGCTCGCCGCCTTCGGCCCCTAGCATCCCCGCCATCGCCCCCAACATTCCCTGTCGCATGTCGAACAGGGAATGTTGAGGCGGAATCCAGTCCTCGCTTGAACGTGACGTGACACGCGGATTCACGGGGGATATCGAGTCTTGACCGGGGGCAGGGTTTTCCTGGAGATTGCGGTCCTATGCGCGCCGCCAATCGATCGCTGCTTTCCTTCCTCCTGTGCACACTCTTTCCGCTCATGGCCGCCCCGGCCGCGCCGGCAGGCGACTGGCGGCTGGTCTGGTCGGATGAGTTCGACCAACCGGGCCTGCCAGACAAGACAAAATGGGGTTACGAGAGCGGGTTCGTGCGGAACAACGAGCTTCAGTATTACACGCGCGACCGGCTGGAGAACGCCCGGATCGAGAACGGCATGCTGGCGATCGAAGGGCGCAAGGAGCGGTTTGCCAACCCGGGCTACAAGCCGGGGGCTGACGCCAAAAAGAACCGTCGCAGCGGGGTCGAGTTTGCCGACTACACGGCGGCCAGCCTGATTACCGAGGGCAAGCGCAGCTTCCTCTATGGCCGGGTGGAGGTGCGCGCCAAGCTCCCGCAGGGCAAGGGCGTCTGGCCGGCCATCTGGATGATGGGCGTCAACCGCGCCGCCGTTGGCTGGCCGCGGTGCGGGGAGGTGGACATCATGGAGTTCGTGGGCAAGGAGCCGGACCGCGTCCACGCCACCGTTCATTTCTCGAAAGACGGCAAGCACGCCTCCAAGGGAGGCCGGCTGGCGGCCGCCGCGCCCTTCAGCGAGTTTCACCTCTACGCCGTGGAGTGGCGCCCGGATCGCATGGACTTCTTCTTCGACGACCAGAAGTACTTTACCTTCCAGATCGACGACGCGGGGGCGGGGCCGGACAACCCTTTCCGCAAGCCGCATTACCTGCTGATCAACCTGGCTTTGGGCGGGTCCTGGGGCGGGCCCATGGACGACGCCGTGCTGCCGCAGAAGTATCTGATCGATTACGTGCGCGTTTACGAGGCGAAAGCGCCTTGAGGGCTCGCCGACGTCTTCTTGCCGCCAGGGATCCGCCGGGTCATCCGCCGGCAATTTCGCGGGAGCTTTTCTTCGCTGCTCCCGTCAGACAGGGTGTAGAGTGGAACAATTTGGGCGGCCGCCGGGCGGGGCAGACCCGGTCGCGCGGCGCCCGCGTGCGAAATGACTATGAAAAACCGAAGCGCCTTCGTCCTGGCGGCCCTTGTGCTGGCCGCCGCCCAAACCTCCCCGGCCCGGATCAAGCTCGTGGCCCTGCCCGAGCGCGCCCGCGTGGTGGTTTCGTTGAACAACCCCGATGTCGCCCTGGTCGAGGAGGAACGCATCGTCACGCTCCAGAAGGGCGTAAACAAGGTGGATTTCTCGTGGCGGGGGGTGAACATCGATTCGGCGTCCATCC
>JAKLEJ010000632.1 GCA_022711695.1 Verrucomicrobiota bacterium
GGGCCGGATGACGCTCTGGCCGTCACCGTGACCAATTGGCTGCCGGCGGGGCTGGCCGTCGTCAACGCCACCACCACCCAGGGCGAATGGACCGACTTCGGCCCCTGGCAGCGCTTCACCCTCGGAACCCTCAGCAACCGGGCCCACGCCCGAATCGTCATCACCGCTCAGGCCTCATTCCCGGTCGGCGACACCAACCTGTCGGTCCTGCTCACCAACGCCTCTCTCGTGGCTCACAAGAGCGTGGATTCTCTCCCGCTCAACAACGCAAAGCTCGCCGTGTTCGAGCTCCTGGCAGACACCGATCAGGACGGCGCGCCCGACAACTGGGAGCTGGCCGCCGGCCTCAACCGGTTCGATCCCCGCGATGCGGCGCTGGATGCCGACGGCGACGGATTGTCCAACCTCCTCGAGTATCGCACCGGGACTGACGCTCTCGATCCTGCCCGCGTGGTGCGCATTCTCGGCGCCCAGGTCCGCGGCGCCGACCTGCGCCTGAGCTTCCACACGGTCATTGGGCGCACTTACGAACTCCAAGTCACCGCCGACCCGCGCGCCCATCCGGTCGTCTGGGCGCCGGTGCAGAGCGGCATCGCTGGCGTGGACTCGACCGTAACCCTGGTGCACGCGGGCGCGGCCCAGCAGCCCGGCCTCTATTACCGTGTGATCGCCACACCTTGACGCGTCGGGGAATCGGGGGCCGCCAACCGGGGCTCAACCGATTCGGGCGCAGGCCTCCGCCGTGCGCAGACCGGCCAGGAGGCCGGACACGGTAAGGCTCTCGCCCGGCAGCACGAAGGCTGGCGCAATCTCGTTCAACGGTTCGAGCACGAACCGTCGCCGGCGCGCCCGCGGATGAGGCAGGGTCAGGAAAGCCGTGGCGCGGGTCTCGGCGCCAAATGCGATCAGGTCCAGGTCGATCGCGCGCGGTTCGTTAAATGTTCGCTTGGGCGCGCGCCCCAGTTCCGTTTCCAGGGCCTGCAGCTTCCCGAGCAAGGTTTCCGGGGTCTCGTCCAGGCGCGGCCGCAGCCGCGCCGCTGCGTTCACAAAAAGCGGCGCGTCCGCCGGACAGTCCACCGGCGTGGTCCGCCACAAGGAGGAAACCTCGAGGGGTTCCGTGGAAAGAGCCTGCAATCGCCGGAGCGCCTCCCGGATGACGCTGAGAGAATCTCCCAGGTTCGACCCCAGCGCCACAAAAGCGGCTCGATCGAGGCCCGGCGCCCGGCTCATCGGCGCCGGCTTCATTTCAAGCCCAGCACGTCCTGCATCGTGTAGAGGCCCGGCTTTTGCGCCACCGCCCAGACGGCCGCCCGCAGGGCCCCGTTGGCGAAGGTCTCGCGGCTCGAGGCTTTGTGCGCCAGTTCCACGCGCTCGCCGTCCGCCGCAAAGATCACCGTGTGATCGCCCACCACGTCGCCGCCCCGGAGCGCGTGCACGCCGATCTCTTCGCTGGTTCGGGCCCCGGTGATGCCCTGGCGGCCGTAGCGCGCCACTTGCTTGAGCTGTTGCCGGCGCGCCGCCGCCAGGATTTCCGCCAGCGTGGCCGCGGTGCCGCTCGGCGCGTCCTGCTTGCGCCGGTGATGCATCTCCACCACTTCGAGGTCGAACCCCGGCCCGAGAATCTCCGCCGCCTTGCGCGTCAGCCAGAACAGCGTGTTCACTCCCGTGGAGTAGTTGGCGGACCACACGATCGGAATCTCGCTCTGCAGCCGCCGGATCCGGGTCTTCTCCTCGTCGCTGTGGCCGGTGGTGCCGATCACCAGCGCCTTGTGGCGCCGCGCGCACAGTTCCGCAAAGTTCGCCGTCGCGTCCGGCAGGCTGAAATCCACCAGCGCATCGCCGTCATCGATGACGCTGGCCAGGTCGTCTCCCAGGTCGATGGCCCCGGTCACCCTCACTTCCGGCATCCGCTGCGCGCACGCCAGCAGCATCTGTCCCATCCGCCCCTTGGCCCCGCTGATGATCAATCGCGTCATGGCTGGATTCCTCTCATTTCAAGACGCCGCAGGCCCGCAGGGTCGCCCTGAGCGTTTCCCGGTTCTTCGGGCTCATGGCCGTGAGCGGCAGCCGGTATTCCTCGGCGATCAACCCCAT
>JAKLEJ010000633.1 GCA_022711695.1 Verrucomicrobiota bacterium
GGAGCGCCCGGGTCTTCGTCAGTTTCCTCGGCAGCAGCGAACAGCAGCGGCACGGGCTGCGGCGCCTGGACGAGGTGCGCCCTCGCATCCAGGACCTGGTGGCCAAGTCCGTCATTCTGAAATACACCCCCCGCATCACTTTCGTGGTGGACGATTCCATCGCCCGCGGCAACCGCGTCCTGCAGATACTCGACGAACTGGAGCAGGAGACGGGGTCTGAAGGCCAAAAGTGAAGAGCATCGAGCGCATTCTCGAGGCGTTGCGCCCGTGCCAGTCGGTGTGTGTGGCCGGGCACATCCGCCCGGATGGGGACTGCATTGGCTCGCAACTGGGCCTGACCCTGGCCTTGCGGGGCGAGGGCCGGCAGGTGGTCTGCTGGAACGAGGATCCCGTGCCGCAGAAATACGCTTTCCTGGACCCAGACGGATCGGTGCAGCCCCCCAGGGCGGGCCAGGCGTTTGACGCGGTGATCGCGACCGATTCGGCCAGCTACGAGCGCCTCGGCCGCGTTGGCGAGTTCATCGCCCAGCGCGGCGTTCTGATCAACATCGATCACCACGCCAGCAACACCCGCTTCGGGGACCTCAACTGGGTCATGCCCCGCGCCCCCTCCACGGGCGAGCTGATCTACCAGTTGCTCCGCCAGGCCCGCTGGCCCATCACCTCGCGCATCGCCGACTGCCTCTTCACCGCTGTGTCCACCGACACCGGCTCGTTCCAGTATCCCACGACGCGTCCGACCAGCTACCATGTGGCCGGTGAACTGGTGAAGCGCGGCGCGGATCTCGAGAAGATTTGCCACGAGGTGTACCAGTCCTTCCCCCTCTCGAGGGTGCGGCTGCTCCAGCGCGTTTACAACCGCTTCCGGCTGGCCGACGACAACCGGATTGCCTACTTCTGGCTCAAGCAGGCGGACTACGCGCGCACCGGAGCGGACAAGGCCGACTCCGAGGGCCTGATCGATCATCTGCGGGCCATCGAGCCGGTGGTCGTCGCCTGCGTCTTCGAGGAGGTGGAGCCCGAGGTGGTTCGGATCAGCCTGCGCTCGAAGACCACCCGGGTGGACGTGAACAAGATCGCGGCGCTGTTCGCCGGCGGCGGCCACCCGGCGGCCGCGGGCGCCCGCATTGCCGGCCGCCCGCTGTCCATCCAGCGCCGCGTCATCGCCGCCATCAAGCGGGCCATCCACGACGCCAAGCTGTGAAGCGCCGCCGCACGCCGTCGTCTGCGACCCAAACCATGAAGCTCCTGAGCGCCCCTCTTTGCGGATTAGCCAGCCTTTGTCTGATCGCGGCCTGCCGCGCGGCCGAAGCCCAGCCGCCGGCGGCGGACGAGCCGGGCTGGACCTCCCTTTTCAACGGCCGCGACCTGGCCGGCTGGACCGTAAAATGCAAGCCGGCCGACCGGGAGAAGGTCTGCTGGAAGGTCGAGGACGGCGTCATCGTCGCCGATTCGATGGAGGCGGGCAAACACGACTACATTTGGCTGCTGAGCGAAAAGGAATACGGGAACTTTGTTCTGCGGCTCCGGTTCCAGGCATTGCGGAACAATCCGGGCAACAGCGGCGTGCAGGTGCGCAGCCGTTACGACGACGAGGCCGGCTGGCTGGACGGCCCGCAGGTGGACATCCACCCGCCGGGTCCCTGGCGAACCGGCATGGTCTGGGATGAGACCCGCGGCAACCAGCGCTGGCTCTGGCCGGAGATTCCCAAGGGGACCTGGGTGAATGAAGCCATGGCCGCGCCCAAGCTGAAATTCTTCTTCAACGACGACTCGCCGGCGTGGAACGATTTGGAGATCGCCGCCCGCGGCACGCAACTGCAGGCCGCGCTCAATGGGGTTCCGGTGATGGAGTGGAATGGCCGGGGCGTCCTGGACGACCCGCTGCACCGGCAGCGGCGCGTCGGCTTGCGCGGGCACATCGCTCTGCAGATTCACACCGGGGATCGCCTCAATATCCGCTACAAGGACATCCGCATTCGGGAGCTTCCCGATTAGGCGGCCGCTCGGGGCGCGCGGGACCGGGATCGAGGCGCCGCCGACCTCGGCAGCGAGCTACACCCGGAGGAGGTCGCGCATCTGGGGCACGCTCGC
>JAKLEJ010000634.1 GCA_022711695.1 Verrucomicrobiota bacterium
GCCCAGCCCGTCCCCCAAGCAACTGCCGCAGTTCGACACCGACCTGCCCTCCTACTGGCTGCTGCCGATCGATCATCCCGACTACAACAACATCGATTCGATCGACAGCCAGAATGTCGTGCGCTTCAGCCTGCGCAACCGGCTGCAAACCCGGCGCGAGGACGGCATGGACGACCTGGTGAACTGGCAGTTGCTGACGGACTGGCGGCTGAAGCCCCGCTCCGACCAGGACACCTTCTCGCTGCTCTACTCGATCCTCGAGTTCAAGCCCCGCTCCTGGCTCTCGCTCGCCTCGCTGACCCGCTACGACATCAGCGAGGGCCGCCTGCGCGAACTGACCCACGCAATCACCTTCCACCCGGCGAGCGCCCTCAACTTCAGCATCGGTCACCGCTACCGCGAGGAAGGCGAGTTTGGCGCGGATGACCTCGGCAACAACCTGATCCTGAGCAGCATCGCCTACCGGTTTACGGACAATTGGGCCGTGCGCGCCACCCAGCAGTTCGAAGCCCGGGATGGCCGCATGGAGGAGCAGACCTACACGATCTACCGCGACTTCCGGAGCTGGACCGCGGCCCTGCTGCTCCGCCTGCGCGACAACCGCTCGGGGCCCGAAGACTACACCGTGGCGGTCAGCTTCTCCTTCAAGGCGTTCCCGCGCTTTGCGGTGGGCGAAGACACCGACCGTCCCACGCGCCTGCTGAGCTTCTACTGACGCAGGCGGTCCACGGGCCGGACGGGGCGGAAACGTCCCACCCGGACCGGGAGAAACGAGGCGCCATGAAAACAGGTTTGTTTGGAAAGGTCGTGCTGATCACCGGAGCCTCGGGCGGCATCGGCGCCGGACTCGCGCGCGCCATGGCCGCCGAGGGCGCGCGCCTGGTGCTGCATTACCATCGGCGGCGCGCCGCCGCCATAACCCTGAGCCACGAGTTGAACGGGGTCGAGTGCCTGGTGGCGGGCGCCGATCTGCGGAGCGAATCCCAGACGCGCCGCCTCTTCCAGGAAGCCCGAAGGAACTTCGGCCGGGTCGATACCCTCGTGGCCAACGCCGGCGTGTGGGTGGAACGCGAAACGCCTTTGCACCGGATGAGCCTCCGGCAATGGCGCAACACCCTCGAAACCGACCTGACTTCGGTGTTCCTCTGCTGCCGCGAGTTCTTCAAGCTGACGGCCCGGCAGCGCCGCGGCAATGTCGTCCTGGTGAGCTCGACCGCCGGCATCTTCGGCGAAGCCGGCCACGCCGATTACGCCGCCGCGAAATCCGCCCTGGCCCATGGGCTCACGCGCACACTCAAGAACGAGATCGTCCGGCTGGCCCCGCACACCGCCGCCTATTGCGGCGGCCGCGTCAACTGCGTCTGCCCGGGCTGGACGCTCACCCCCATGACCGCCCGGCAGTTGAAAGACGCCCGCCTCGTGAGGAAGGTCGCCGCCACCATGGCGTTGCCGCAGATGGCCCGCGTGGACGACATCGCCAACGCCGTCGTGTTCCTGGCCTCGGACGTGCTCGCGCGCCATCTCACCGGCCAAACCCTGGTCATCGCCGGCGGCATGGAAGGACGCCTGCTCTGGCAGCCCGGGGAAATCGAGGCGGCCCACGCCTGAACACGCCGGACGAACCTCCGATCCGGCTGCGGTGGACGGCCTGGAAAAAGGCCCTCCGGAACGCAAGCCGCTGCAACGGAAAAAGGTGGCTATTTTCACGCCTGCCAATAAATGCGAATTGAATGCCAATCCATGTTAAGCCATCGGGATGAGCGCGCTCCTAACCTATTTGTGTGGTGGCCGCCCGGGCTGGGGGATTCAAGGAAGGTGCGATGGCAGGAGACAGCGGGATTCCGGGCAGGACCGCCTGAAGCGATTTTACAAGGAGTGATGGGATGCTGACACACCCCTGTGAGGCCAAATGTTAGTCTCCTCTCGGCCTCACAGGGGTGCTTTCTTTGCAGGACTCTTCGCGCCCCGCGAACAGGGATTGTGGGCGCCGGCTCAGCGGGGCCGCGAGAACACCGGGCCTACGGGTTCTTCAGCCGGTAGAAGCGGTTGCCGGTCGGCGGATCGACGATGAGTGTCCTGGTCGTGCCGTCGTC
>JAKLEJ010000635.1 GCA_022711695.1 Verrucomicrobiota bacterium
CGCGCGCCAGGACGAATCCGTCACCTCCAGCCGTCCGTCCCGGACGACCGCCCGGGCCAGGGAGTCGGCATCCACGAACTCGAAGTTGATGCCGGCTGCCATCAGGGCGCGGGCCGTGTCGAAGGCCGCCCGAGTGGCCTTGCCGCCGTCGAGCCCCGCCTCAAAGGGCGCGACCGGGTAGAGCACCGCGACATCGGAGACAAACGCGCCCTGGCTGAGCAGGTAGGAGAGCCGCTCGAAGTATTTGAGGAAGACGCCCATGTGTTCCCAGTAGGGCATGCGGAAGTGATAGCACGGCGGGGCCCACTCCCAGAACGAGCCATGAGTGCTGTAGTAGAGCCCGTGCAGGTTCAACAGGGTGCAACCGTAGAGATAGTTTTCGCGCGTGGCATACATGAGCCGCTCCGGGGTCGCGCCCCAGCCCAGGCTGTGATAACCCTCCAGCCACACGCGCGGCCGCCGGTAGAGGCTGGCGATGGAGGATGAAACCTTGCCTTTGATGAGATCGGCCTGGCCGCCGGGGGTGTCGTGACCCGGGGCGCTGTACCACCGGGTGGCGCGAAAATAGTCGCCGAACTCGTCGGGCTGCAGCCCGCGGCCTCCGGAATCGCAGGCGTAGATCAAGCCGCGCGAGACATGCCAGCGGTAGATGGGCTGAAAATAGCGCTCTTCCATCAGCGCCATGCGGACATCGGCGTAGTCCATCCGCGCCTTTGGGGTGATTGCTCCCATGTCGTCCCACAGCGCCGGGAGAACCTCGAAAAGGTCGTAGCCTTTGCGCTCCTTGAATTGCGCGGCGAAGTCGGCCGCCCAGGCGCGCGGGCCGGCGCCGACGTGCAACTCGTCGTTAAAAAAGTAGTTGAGCCCCTCGTGCGAGCGGTTGGGGGCCGCATCCTGAAAGCGCTGGTAGAAATCCCTGACAACGATCTCGCCGACGCCGGCGAGCAACGGATTTAGCGTGTTGGGTTGCGCTTCGGCCTGGAAGGAGCACACCTCCCAGTCGGATCCGGCCGGGGCCGTCCAGCGGATGCGGCCGTCTTGCAGGAACGGCTGAAGGTCCAGCCCGCCGCGTTGAAGGCGTCCGCCCTCGAGGCGATAGGCGCGGATGCCGATCGGATTGCGCGGGGCCGGCAGGTCAGCGGCCTGGCCGGCTTTGACGCGATGGCGCACCGGCGAAAGCAGCTTCAGCGCGTTCAGCTCCGGCTTTGAGTAGAACAGGCGCCGAAAGAGATTGGGCGCTCCGGTCCAATCCAGCGTGTAGGTGCTGAGGCCGATGCCCATGCCGCGCTGACGGCACTCCCCGGCGACCTGGCCCCAGATGCGCCACCAAGCGTCACTGAAGATCGGCGGGTCGGCGGCGTAGGTGGGCCAGCCGGGCGTGTCCTCGTGGGCGTAGTTCACCTGGACGCCGCTGACGCCTTTCTTGTGCAGTTCGTCGAGCTGCCATGTCAATCGCTCCAAATCGAGCGGGTCACCGGTCCACCACCAGAAGGGCACCTCGCCATAGCCGACAGGCGGATTCCGGAAGCCGGGCAGGGGATCCAGGCCCGGCTCATGGCTCGGGTATCCCGGCGCCTGTGCCGGCGGCGTCACGGCGTTTACCGGGTCGAGGGGCGCCGCGGCGTGGAGCGGGGCGCACGGGGCAAGGATCAGCGAAATCAAGAGAATGCGGGTTGTATTCATGGAGTCAGGGGGGGCGGCTAATTTCCCGCTGCCAAGGCCTGTTTCATGAAGATCAGGCGCGCTGGGCCGAGAAGGCCGGCTGGCAGCAGGGGAGCGTCTTTGCCCACGGTTGGGGCGAGCAGGAAGGTCCGCCTCTTTGCAGCCGGCAGGTCGGCATCGCCGGCCAGACGGTTGTTCCAGACGTTAGAGACCTCGATTTCCAGGGTGTTTTCTCCAGCCTTGAGGGCATCGGACACATCCAGCCGCCATGGCGCGAGCCAGAGCGTGCCGAGATCCCGGCCATTGAGGCGGACCACCGCCAAGTCGCGCACCTCGCCGAGGTCGAGGAGAATTCGAAGCCCACGCTCCTCGGCGCGCGAGGGTGGCAGATCGAAGGTTTTGCGATAGACGGCCTTGC
>JAKLEJ010000636.1 GCA_022711695.1 Verrucomicrobiota bacterium
GAGCCGGGCCTGACGGCGTCGGCGGTAGAGGGCCACGATCAGGGCCAGGCCCACCGCCACTTCCGCCGCCGCGACGGTGATGACGAAGAAGACCATGACCTGGCCATCCAGGCGGTTGCCGAACCTGGAGAACGCCACCAGCGCGAGGTTGGCGGCGTTGAGCATCAGCTCGAGCGACATATAGACGACCAGGAGGTCGCGCCGCAGGAGGACGCCCAGCAACCCGATGCCGAAGAGCAGCGCGCTGACCGCAAGGTAATGTTCAAGTCCCACGCTCATGGTTGGGGATTGGCTGGAGGACGGACAGGAGCCGCCTCTGGAGCAGGGGACTGCGGGTCTTTCCTGCTCAGGAAGACGACGCCGACCATGCCGACGAGGAGCAGGAGGGAAATGATCTCGAAGGGCAGCAGGTACTGCGTGAACAGGAGCCGGCCCAGTTCGCGGGCGCCGCCTTCGATCTCGGGCTTGGGCGCCGCGCCTGCGCCGGCGCGGTCCAGGCCGGCCAGCAGGGCGGCGACGATGGCCCCGGCGGTGACCACCCCGGCCACCAGGCCCAGTTTGCGCAAGGGGCGCCGCTCCTCCTCGCGCACGTTCAGGAGCATGACCACGAAGAGAAACAGCACCATGACGGCGCCGGCGTAAACCAGGATCTGCACCGCCGCCAGGAAGAAGGCATGCAGCAGCACGAACAGGCCGGCCAGCGCCCCGATGGTCAGCACCAGGAACATGGCGCTGGTGACCGGGTTGCGGCTGAAGGGATTGGCCACCACCAGCAGCGCGCAGACCACCGCCAGCCCCGCGAAAATGTAGAAGAGGAGGTCCTGCATCGCGTTCAGGCCGCCGGCCCGATGGGGCAGCGCTCTGGGGCGCCGGGCCGCCGGCTCCAACCGCGCCGGCGCGAAGGCAAGTTGTCGTTCAGGTTCATGCTTTGACCGGAAACGTCTCCTGTTTCCGGGCTTCCTCGAGCTTCCGTTTCCACTTCTGAATGCCGTCCTGGTGGGTTCCGCCCAGGGCCAGGAGCTTTTCTTTGCCGAAGATCATGTCCTGCCGGCGGGTCCCGATCAAGGAATAGTCCTGCATGAGGAAGATGGCCTCCTCCGGGCAGACCTCCTGGCAGAAGCCGCAGAAGATGCAGCGCAGCATGTTAATCTCGAACTCGCGGGGCATTTTCTCGGCGTTGGGGCGGTCGGCGGGCGCGCCCGCGGGCCCCGGGGGAACGATGCGGATGGCCTTGGGGGGGCAGACGAACTCGCAAAGCTGGCAGGAAACGCACTTGGTGTGGCCGTCCTGGTCGCGCACCAGGCATGGGGCGCCGCGGTAACCCGGCGGGATGGCCGGCCGCTGCTCGGGGTATTGAAGGGTGACCTTCTTGCGGAAGAAATGGCGGAGGGTCACCCGGAAGCCGTTCCAGATGGCCGGGAGGTAAAGCCGCTCCCAGATCGTCAAAGGTTTTCGGGGCACGATCATGACGTCATCAGGCCCGCCACCACAGGATCACCGCGGTGAGGAAAATGTTCGCCAGGGCCAGCGGCAGGAACCGGCGCCAGCCCAGGTCCATCAACTGGTCATACCGGAAGCGCGGCCACATCCAGCGCACCCAGATGAAGAGGACGATGAGCAGGATCACCTTGGCGAGGAAGACGCCGATGTGCGCCAGCCCCTGGAGGAGGGTGGCGGCGGGCTGATCCAGCCCGGCCACGGGCAGGGTCCATCCCCCCAGGAAGAGCGTGACCATCATGGCGGACGAGGCGATCACGTTGGCGTATTCGCCCATGAAGAACAGGGCGAACCGGATGGAGCTGTATTCGATGTTGTAGCCGCCGGCGAGCTCCTGCTCGGCCTCGGGCATGTCGAAGGGCAGGCGGTTGGTTTCGGCAAAAGCCGCCCCGAGGAAGATCGCGAAGGCCAGCGGCTGCTTGAAGATGAGCCAATCCAGGAGGCCGCCGCTCTGGTAGGCGATGATGTCGCCGAGGTTGAGGCTGCCGGCCAGCATCAGCACCGGGATGACGCTCAACCCCATGGAAAGCTCGTAGGAGATCATCTGGGCGGAGGAGCGGATGCCCCCG
>JAKLEJ010000637.1 GCA_022711695.1 Verrucomicrobiota bacterium
CGCGTCCGAACCTCTGGTCGCCGCGGCCGCGAGCCGGTTCAACCTTCGCCACGCCGGGACGCCCGGGCAACTTGATGGAACCAATCTTGTCGCCCGGTTTCGGACCAAGCCGCCCAGGCAAAGCGATGAATCCCACCTTGTCCCCAGTCTTGGGGGCCGGCGGAGGCGGAGGCGGCGGCGGGGGCGGAGGAGGAGGAGCCTCGACAGGAGGCGGTGAAGGCGGCGGCGACGCCGGGGCGGGCGTCGGAGCGACAGCGACCTGCGGCGCCGTTTCAGCGACTACGGGAACCGGGGCTTCCTCCGCAGCGGGAGCCGGGGTTGGGACCGGAGCGGGCGGAGGTTCGGCAACCGGCGCCACAGGCGGCGCGGGGGCGGGTTCCTCGGGCGCGGGAGCGGGAGGCTCGACGGCCGGTGGCGCCGCTGGGACCGGCTCGTGCGAGACGATCAGCACCACGGGCGGCGGGGCTTCGACCGGGGCCGGCGGAGGAGGCGGTTCCGGGGTGGGTTCGACCGCAGGGGCGGGCGGCGGGGCTGGCGGGTGAAGCTTGCGCAGTTCTTCCTCGAGGTACTCGCCGGTGATTTTGTCCAGCGAACTCGAGGGAACCTTGGCGTTGGTAATGCCCAGTTCTCTTGCCTTCGCGAGAACTTCTTTGCTCTCGATCCCTACTCTTTTGGCTATGTCGTAAATGCGAACGGGCATACGATGCTATTCCAATCCCACTGGCCAGAGCGGTCCCCTTTCCGGACCGGTCATTCCGCGGTCAAACCGACACCGTCTCAGGATTCGGAGACTTCACCCACTTTCAAAGTGCGGCGGCCCACCTCCGCCTTGGCCGCCTGGAGGATGGCTTCCGACTGATCCCCGATCTCCGGGATTCCGGCCAGATCGGCCGCCTCCGCCTGCACCAGGCTTTCCAAGCTGTTGAACCCATGCACCACCAGCGCGCGGGCCTGCTCCGCGGCAATGCCCTCGATGCCGGCAAGATCCTGCACCGCCCGGGTCACCTGCGCTTCGAAGACCGAGTCCTTTCCTTCCTCAGCTTCGATATCCACCTGCCAGCCGGTGAGCTTGGACGTTAGCCGGGCATTCTGGCCGCGCTTGCCGATGGCCAGGGACAGTTGGTCGGCCGGAACGAGGATGCGCACGCGCCGCCGGGGCTCGTCGATCTCGAAGGTCTTCAAACGGGCCGGCGCCAACGCGTTGGTCAGCAAGGTCTTCAATCCGCTGTCCCACTTGATGATGTCCACCTTCTCGTTGTTGAGCTCGCGGACGATGTTCTTCACGCGTTGCCCGCGCAGCCCGACGCAGGCGCCCACAGGGTCCACCTTCTCCTCCCGCGTCCAGACCGCCACCTTGGTGCGAAAGCCGGGCTCGCGGGCGATGGCCATGATCTTGATGGTGCCGTCGTTGATCTCCGACACCTCCAACTGGAAGAGCTTCTTGACGAACTCGGGATCGCTCCGGGAGAGGATGATCTCGGGCCCGTGCGGCCCGTTTTCCACGGCTTTGACGTAGCAGCGAATGCGCTCCCCGATCTGGTACTCCTCCGTGGGAACGCGCTCGCGATTGGGCAGCAGGGCTTCGTACTTGCCCAGGTCCACCGTCACGTCGGATCGCTCGAAGCGCCGCACCACCCCGCTGATGATGTCGCCGACACGATCCTTGAACTCGGTCATGATCTTGGCCTTCTCGGCCTTCCGGATGTGCTGCATGAGCGCCTGGCGCCCGTACTGGAAGGCAATGCGCCCGAAATCGCCCGAGGGCACCTCGACTTCGATTTCCTCGCCCATCTGGGCGTCCGGTTTCACCTTCTGCGCTTCCGCCAGCAGGATTTGATCGTGCTTGGAGAGAACCTTTTCGGAGACAATGAGTTTGGCGAACGCCCTGATATCGCCTGTCTTGGGGTCCACTTGCACCCGCAGATCACGGGCCGGGCCCACCGCTTTCTTGGCCGCCGACACCAACGAGTCCTCAATGGCCGAGACCAGGACATCGCGGGCGATGCCCTTCTCGCGCTCCCAGAATTCCATCAATGCCAGTAAATCGGCGTT
>JAKLEJ010000638.1 GCA_022711695.1 Verrucomicrobiota bacterium
CGTCTTTGTGGCGAAGGCCGGCAGCGGCCAGACCGCCCGGCAATTCGTTCGCGAGCTGGAAGCCAGCAATCTCAAGAGCATCCGCCAGGCGACCCGCGACCATCGCGAAGCGGCCTCGTGGGACGAATTGATGCAAGAGGTGCGGCTGTGGACGTGCCCGACAGGGACCGTCGCTGCGCCGTTTCCGAAGGCCGAGGATCCGCCCATGCAGGTGGAGTTGCCGGACGCGCGGTGGACGGAAGCGTGGCGAGCCGCCTCGCAGCAATTGCGCGGCAAACACATGTGGGGAGGACTGGCTTTCGAAGTGGGCCGGGTCGCCCACGAGATGGAACTCATCGGGTTGCACGCCGAAGCGGACAAGGTTTATCAGCATTTCCTCAAGGCCCCGGGCGCCAAGCCCGACGGCGATTACTCCGATGGGAAAGGCGCGCTGGAATGGGCGACCTCGATGCGACACGACATGGGCTACAGCCACGACGGCACGCACGCCTCGACCGGCCGGCTGCTCTTCGCCATGGCCGAGCGCTATTTTCTGACCGGCGACCGCGAGTGGTTTCAGCGGAACCGGGCACGACTGCAGGCAGCGGCCGATTGGATCGTCCGCCAGCGCAACGGCTACATGACGGACATCCCCAACCGGCAGGACCTCGAGGCGGCGGGACTGATGCCGCCCTGCATGCTGGGCGACTACGCCATTCCGAGCTGCGACTGGCACTGGTATTATGTCGATAACGCCCTTTCCCTGCAGGGACTCGAGCGTTTTGCCGAGGCGTTGATGGAGATCGACCGCGACGCCGGCCGGAAATACCGCGCCGAGGCCGAGGCGTTCCGCAAGGACCTCCGCCGGGCGGTGGACCGTGAAGCGGCGCTGTCCCCGGTGCGGCGGGGGCGCGACGGCGTGTTTCACAGTTATCTGCCCAGGATGGCTTACGCGCGGGGGTTGACCGGGCCAGAGCTGGGAGCGCCGCAGTTTCCCGATTGCGACCGGTTCATGGGAGCGCTGCCGCTGGCCGAACCCTTCGGCGTCATCGAAGCCGGCGACCCGCGCATGGTCGAGACGCTCGACCTGATGGAAGAGCAAGGGACCTCGGCCGAGGCGGTGCGGGAAAAGGAGGAAGCCCGGCGCAAGAATGGCCTGCCCGCCAGCGAGGCCTGGTTCTGGAACTGCTTCACCATTCTGCCCAAAGCCTCGCACAACGCCAACCTTTACCTGCTTCAGGACGATGCGCCGAACTTTCTGCGCTTCTGGATGAACGCCTATGCCTCGGTGGTTGGCGCGGACGGGAGGCTCTGGGAGCACTGGCACCTGGGCAGCTACGGCCCGTGCACCGCGCCGGATAACGGCACCGCGGGCTGGTTCATGGAGAACTTTCGCAACCTGCTTGTGATGGAGGACGGGCAAACGCTGTGGATCGGGCGGGCCATACCCCGGGCCTGGCTGGCTCAGGGCAGGAGGATCGCCGTCCGAAGTGCTCCAACCTATTTCGGCATCCTGGCGTACGAGATCGTGTCGGACATCGATCACGGCAGAATCGCCGCGACCGTGGAAATGCCAGGCCGCAGAGCGCCCGGGAGCGTCTGGCTGCGGCTCCGCCACCCCAAGGCGGCCCCGATCAAGAGCGCCACTGTGAACGGCACGGCCTGGAGCTCGTTCGATCCCGGCAAGGAGGTCATCAAACTCGAGGGCTTCGCCGGCAGGGCGGCGGTGGTCGCGAACTACTGAAAGCGAGGACTCGTCTATGTCAGGCAACCCGATTGTGTGGACTTGGGCGTTGGCGCTGGGGGCGGCGGCGGCAGCAGGGAACGGCTTCGCCGCCTCGGAAACCAACAGTCGGGCGCAGCCCGCTGCGCCGCCGGCCCGGACTGCTTCCAGCCCTGCGACGTCCTTTCCAGCGCCCTTCCCCGGCCGGCCCGCGTTCCAGCATCGGGGTTTCTATTTTCACTGCGGCTGGGCGTTCGATCATCCGTTTGCGCCCCATTC
>JAKLEJ010000639.1 GCA_022711695.1 Verrucomicrobiota bacterium
TGCTGTGCATTATCGCCGGCCTCAAGCCGCATCATCCTCCCACGAGCGGCGAGGCGCGGGTCTTCGGGCAGCCGGTCAGCGAGCCGGGACCCGACCGGGGATTGGTGGACCAGAAGTATTCCCTGCTGCCGCACCTGAACGTGGTCGAGAACATCGCCTTCGGCTTGAGGCTGCGCGGGATGCCCGCCCAGGAACGGCGGGCGCGCGCGCGCGAATGGGCGCACAAGGTGGGCCTAGACGGCTCCGAGAAGAAGTATCCGTCCGAGCTTTCCGGGGGCATGCAGCAGCGGGTGGCCATTGCCGCCACCCTGGTCCTGAAACCGCGCATCCTGCTCATGGACGAGCCGTTCGGGGCGCTGGACCCTGGCATCCGGCTGCGGATGCAGGAACTCCTGGTGCAGCTCTGGCGCGAGCAGCAGGGCACTGTGTTTCTGGTCACGCACTCGGTCGAGGAAGCGGTCTATCTGGGCGACCGCGTGTTTTTGATGGCGGCCAGGCCCGGACGGCTGGTGGAAATCCTGAAAGTGCCCCGCCCCAGCGAGCCGCCCGAGGAAAGCCGGCGCAAGCCCTGGTTCGTCGGCTTCTGCCAGGAACTCCTGCGAAAGCTGGAGGATTCGTCTCCCGCGCCAGGGGGCGTCGTGGTTTGAGACCCTGGCGCCCGCCGCGGCCGCCTGCGCGGCCGGGGAGGACCAGGATTTTTCGGTGTTCGACGCCGGCTGAATCCGGTAGAGTGCCGGCCGATTCGTCATGGAAGAGCAAGCGCCCAATTACACCCGGGAGTTTGTGGCCAGCCCGCACCACGCGGCGCTGGGGGTCGCCACGCTGGGGGTGGGCTTTGCCAGCGGCCATGTGCTGGGGCTGATCGCGGGCGCCACCGCCTACGCCCTGGGCTGGATCTACCTTCCGGGGATGGCTCTCTTTCGCGGCTGGGTGGACCGCCGCCGGCAGGCGGCGCTGCGGGCGGAGGAAATCAAACGCGTCGAGGAATTCGTGCAGCGGCGGGACCGCCTGCTGGGTTCGCTCTCCCCCACGCGCGGCCAGCGTTACTACCGCCTGGCGGCCGTGTGCCGTGACATCGAGTCGGCCGGCGCCGACAGCCCCCTGGCGGCGACCGCAGCCTCCGATCCCCGCCTGCGAAAGCTCGACGAGCTGATGTGGACCTACCTGCGCCTGCTGGGCATCGAGGAATCCCTCGAGCGCTTTCTGGAGACCGAGCGGCAGGACAATCTTCCGGAGCTGGTGAAGGAGGCGGAGAGCGAGGCCGGCCGGCTGGGCGCGGAAATCGAGGCGCTCAAGGCCAAGGGGGGGGCGGCCTTCGAAACCAAGCAGCGCTACCTGGGATCGAGAATGGAGCGGCTGGAGGTCTTGCGCAAACGGCTGCAGCGAGTCGAGCAGGCCCAGGCCAACCTGGCCCTGGTACTTTCCGAGGAAGAGCGGCTCGACCAGCAGATCAAGCTCATCCGCGCCGACGCCGTCGCCAGCAAGAATGCCGACGCCCTGACGGCCCGGATCGACGCCACCGTCGAGCATCTGGACCAGACCAACAAATGGCTGTCCGAGATGGACGAGTTCAAGGACCTGGTCGCGGACATGCCGCCGACCCAGATGCGGGTGGGGTATCAGACGCTGCCGCCGCCGCTGGCCACGGCCGTCAAAGGCGTGCCCGTGCGCAGCGCTCGCGGGACCGTTCGAATGGGGGACCAGAGGTAACCTACGGGAGACTCACGCCGGCGCGAGGAGCCCGGATTCCCCAACTGCTTGGCCTGCAAATGCGAAAAGAGCCTATGAAGAAGACACATGCGGCGGGCGCTGCCACGCCGGCCCCTCCGCTGGAAGAGCCAGCCGCCTTCCGCCTTCCGCTGCGCGGCTGGGCCCTCGAGTTGGCGCGACGCTGGAATGCGGGCGCCTACTCCCTGTTTGTCCTGCACGGCAACGTCTTTGACGTGTTTCCCGTTCAGGAGTCCGGCGGCCTCCGTTA
>JAKLEJ010000064.1 GCA_022711695.1 Verrucomicrobiota bacterium
ACCGCAATGAGAATGGTCAGCGGATGCAAGCCCACCCGGTCGCCCATGATCTTGGGCGAGATGACCAGCCCTTCGGACACCTGCACCACGGCAAACACCCCCAGGGCCAGCAGCGGGTGCAGCAGAGCCTGGAATTGAACGGCCGCCAGCGCCACCGAGGCCAGGCAGATGATGATGGCCCCCAGGAACGGGATGAGCGTCAACACCTGCGCCAGGGCCCCGAGAAGGAAGGCGTAGTTCAACCCGATGACAAAGAAACCGATGGTGTAAAGCAGGGCGTCGCAGGTTGCCACCAGCACCTGCCCGCGAAAGAAGGCCACCAGGTAGCCTTGGATGGAGTTCAGCACGAACACCAGCTCATCCTTGAACCGCGAATCCTGCACCGGCAGGTAGGCGGTCCACTTGCTCTCGATGCCGCGCTTCTCCTTGAGAAAGTAAAACGCATAGACGGGGATGAGGCCCAGGCCGACCAGAACTCCAAAGAGCGAGGTGACTTGCACAAGGCGGTCCAGGAGCCACGCTGAGGCCTTCGGCAGAATGTCCGTGGCCCAGCCGGTGACCGAAGCGATGATGCGCTTTTGCCAGGCCTGCGGGCTCTCGAGGGACTCGGTGGGGGCCGCAAGGCCCGGGGCGTTGGTCACGGCGGGAGCGGGGGCGTTGGCGGGCTCGGCCAGCGAAGGCGAGATCAGTTCCCGCCGGTCGAACAGCCAGCGAATCTGCTTGGGGGGCTGGGCGACCCAGGCGGACGCCTTATCTTGAATCTGGCGCGTATAGGTTGGGACGCGCGCGGCCAGTTGGCCGGCTTCATCGACCAGGCGCGGGATCACGCTCCACAGGAAGACACCCAGGATCGTCAGGCCGATGAGGAAGGTCAGCGCGATCGCGCGGATGCGCGGGACCCGGGCACGCTCGATCAGGCCGACCAGGGGTTCGAGCACGCAAGCGAGTACGGCGGCCACCGCCAGCGGCCACAGCACCGGCGAAAGCAGGCTGAGCACCTTGCCCATGCCCCAGAGCAACCCGGCCAGCAGCGCCACGCAAATCGCCGCCGCCAGGGCGGTGATCGCAAACCAGATCACCGCGGCCTGCTTCGGGCTGGGAGGCGGGAGGCTCATCTAGGCCTGGCCCAGCTTCCTGGATTTCTCGGCGGCCGCCCGAACGGCGCTCACGAGCGCGCCGCGCAGCCCGCTCTTTTCGAGCTCATGCAATCCTTCGATGGTGGTCCCGCCGGGGCTGGTCACCATGTCCTTGAGCGCGCCGGGGTGCAGACCGGTCTCGATCGCCATCTTCGCGCTTCCCAGCAGGGTCTGCGCCGCCAGCTTCGTGGCCACGTCTCTGGGCAGCCCCGCCGCCACCCCGCCGTCGCTCAGGGCCTCGATCATCAGGAAGGCATACGCCGGCCCGCTCCCGCTCAGCCCGGTCACCGCGTCCAGGAGCGGCTCCTTCACCTGGTAGGCGACGCCCACCGAGGACAGCAGTTGGCGCGTGCGCTTGAGGTCGGCGGGACGCGCGGCTTTGGCCGCGGCAAAGCCGCACGCGGCCGCGCCCACCAGAGCGGGCGTGTTTGGCATGACCCGCACCAGGCGCGCGCGCTCGCCGAGAGCCTTCTGGAGGCGCGCCAGCGTGACCCCGGCGGCGATCGAAATCAGAAGATGATCCGAGGTGAACGCGGGCTTGGCTTCCGCCAGCACGGCGTCCACCTGGTCGGGCTTGACCGCCAGCACCAGCACCGGACAGCGGCGCGCCACCTCGAGGTTCGAGGCGGTCACCCGCGCGGCCCCGAGGGTCCGGCGGAAGGCCAGGCGGGCCTCCTCGTTCACATCGCTGGCCACGACCTGGCGGGCGGATACGACGCCAGACGCGACAAAGCCCTTTGCCAGGGCGGTGGCCATCTTGCCCGCGCCCAGAAATCCGATGCTTAGCCTCGATTGCATGGATCACCTATACCAACGGCGCCCTCCGCCTGAAAGCCAAAACCTGAATCCCCAGCCTCCCCTCAGGGCCAGGTCGATCGCCGCAGCCGGGCGGCTTCAAGCGCGCCGGAGGCTCAGAGCGCGTTTGCGCGCGGATTCAGCAAGGTGGCGTCTGCTTGTGCCAGGCGGTGGACTGCTGGTAGGCGTGGGCTGCGCGCAGGATGGCGGCCTCGCCAAAGGGCCGGCCCAGGATCTGCAGCCCCAGCGGAAGCTGCGCTCCGGCCTGGCCCGCCCCCGCCGGCTCCGCGGCTGCAAAACCGCAGGGCACGCTCAGCCCGCAGATCCCCGCCAGGTTGCAGGAAATCGTGAAGATGTCCGAAAGATACATCTGCATGGGGTCGTCCGCCTTTTCGCCGACCCGGAAGGCGGGCGTGGGCGCGGGCGGCGTGACGATGGCATCGACCTGCTGAAAGGCGTTCAGAAAATCGCGGCGGATGAGGGTGCGGACCTTCTGGGCGCGCAGGTAGTAGGCGTCGTAGTAGCCGCTGCTGAGCACGTAGGCGCCCAGGATGATGCGCCGCTTGACCTCGGAGCCAAAGCCCGCCCCGCGCGTGCGGCAGTAGAGCTGGATCGGGTCGGGGCCCTCCACGCGGGCGCCGTAGCGGACGCCGTCGAAGCGGGCCAGGTTGGCGCTGGCCTCGGCGGTGGCGATGATGTAGTAGGAAGCGATTGCGTACTCGGTGTGCGGCAGCGAAATCTCCACCACTTCCGCCCCAAGCGCCTCCAACTGCCGCACGGCCGACTCCAGGGCGCTCTTGACCCGGGGATCCAGGCCGCCCACGAGGTACTCCTTTGGCAGACCCAATTTCAGGCCGCGGATGCCCCCGTCCAGAGCCGCGGCATAATCGGGCGCGGGCTCGGGCGCGCTGGTGGAGTCCCGGGAATCGTGGCCGCTGATGACGCCCAGGACCGTGGCGGCGTCCGCCACCGTGCGAGCCATGGGGCCGATCTGGTCCAGCGAGGACGCGTAGGCCACCAAGCCGTAGCGGGAGACCCGTCCGTAGGTGGGCTTGAGGCCCACGCAGCCGCAGAAGGCCGCCGGCTGGCGGATCGAGCCCCCGGTGTCCGAGCCCAGCGCCGCGAAGCATTCCCCGGCCGCCACCGCCGCGGCGCTGCCCCCCGAAGAGCCCCCGGGAATCCGCGACAAATCCCACGGGTTGCGGGTCGGTCCGAAGGCCGAGTTCTCGGTGGAGCTGCCCATGGCGAACTCGTCCATGTTCAGCCTCCCGAAGACGACCGCCCCGGCGGCCTTGAGTCTCTCGACCACAGTGGCGTCGTAGGGCGAAACAAACCGGCCCAGGATCTTGGAGCCGCAGTTGAGCGGTTGACCGCGGACGGCGATGACATCCTTGACGGCGATGGGCACGCCCAGGAGCGGTTGTTGCGCATGGGTGACGCCTGCGGCCAGGGCGCGGTCGGCGGCGTCCGCCTGCGCCAGGGCATCGGGGGCGTCGGCGCTGATGAAGGCATGGATACGCGGTTCCACCTTGGACATGCGGTCCAGGCAAGCCTGCATGGCCTGGCGGGCAGAGACTTCCCGGCGGCCCAACCGGGCGGTCAGTTCGGCAAGAGTGAGGTAATGAAGCATGGCGGCTGAAACAGGGGGCTCACTCGACGATCTTCGGCATCATGAACAGGCCGTTGGCGGCGGCCGGCGCGTTGCGCAGCGCCTCCTCGTTCGAGAGGCCGGGCCGGACCTCGTCGGCCCGCAGCACGTTGACGAGGGGCACGGCGTGAGCGGTGGGTTCGATCCCAGTCACGTCCAGTTCGCTCAGCTTGGCAATATAATGAATCACCTGGCCGAGCTGGGCGCCGAACGTTCGCTCTTCCTCGGCGGTGAGGCTCAGGCGGGCCAGGTGGGCCACGTATTTGACATCGATCTCGGTTGCAGCCATGGACCCGAACTGTGCCGAACCGGACCGCGCCAGGCAAGGCCGGAACACACCTGTGAATATGCGGCTAACGTGACTGGGGTTGAGCGGCGACCGCCATTTTCGAACGCGCAGCCGGGCGCGGTGGGGAAAACGGACGCGAAGGATCGCCGCCGAAGAGGCGCTATTCCTCGTCGAACTTGCGCTTGACCAGTTGTTCGAGCTCCTGCACGGCGGCGGCGGCATCCTGGCCCTCGCAGTGGACCATCAGTTTGCTCCCGGGTCCGGCCGCCAGCATCATCAGGCCCATGATGCTCTTGCCGTTGACGGTTTCGCCGTCTTTCTCGACCATGACGCTGCAGGCAAAACGGTTGGCGGTCTTGACAAACATGGCGGCAGGGCGGGCATGGATGCCCAGCTTGTTCTGCACCACTATCTGCTTATCGACCTTCAAATCGTTTTCCTCTGGCAGCTTCTTCGCGCTCATTAACGCGCCCATACTCGTTCAAACCGGCCCCATTTGCAAAGCAGAATTCCGGGGTCCATCGCCGCTCGACACCCCGGGGGATTCCTGCTATCAGGTCAGGCGTGCGAAGCGAATGGCTCAAAGGCGTGAATCGCGTGGTGGTCAAGCTGGGAACGGGCGTGCTGACGGACGCGAGCAAGCAACTGGACCCGGCGCAAATGGGGCAGTTGGTGGCGCAATTTGCCGCGCAGCGGCAGGCCGGCCGCGAACTGGTGCTGGTGTCGTCGGGCGCGGTGGGGGCGGGCATGGGGGCGCTGGGCTACCAGAAGCGCCCCACGGAAGTGGCCGAGCAGCAAGCCTGCGCGGCGGTGGGGCAGTGCCGGCTCATGGCCATTTACGAGGAGCTGTTCGCCAAATCCGGCCTGCGCGTGGCCCAGGTGCTCCTCACGCACGAGGACCTGCAGAACCGGGAGCGCCACCGCAACGCCCGCAACACCCTGCTCACACTGCTCCACCGCGGAGTCGTGCCGGTGATCAACGAAAACGACGCAGTCTCGACCACCGAACTCAAGTTCGGCGACAACGACCGACTGTCGGCGCTGGTGGCGGCCCTGCTGCCGGCCGACCTCCTGGTCATCCTGACCACGGTGGACGGAGTGGTGGAGCACTTCGGCAAGCCCAACGCCCGAACGCTGCCCGCGGTGGAGAAGATCGACGACGCCCTGGAGCGAATGGCCGGAGGCACCGACAGCCCCACGGCCGTGGGCGGCATGCGCTCGAAGATCCAGGCGGCGCGCATCGTGGTGCGGTCCGGCATCCCGCTGGTGATCGCCTCCGGGCGGAAGCCCAACGTGCTGGCGCAGGTGCTGGCCTCGGCCGAGGAAGGCACGCTCTTCAGGCCCCAGTCCGGCGGCCTGCGCGGCCACAAGCGCTGGATCGCGTTCTTCAACCATCCCCGCGGCCGGGTCTTTGTGGATGCCGGGGCCGAGGAAGCCTTGCGCCACAAAGGCCGCAGCCTGCTGCCGCCCGGCGTCACCCGGTGCGAGGGCGAGTTCCTGGCCGGCGAGGTTATCAGCGTCTGCAACCCCCAGGGGATCGAGATCGCCCGCGGCATCTCCGGCTTCAGCGCCGCCGAAATCCGCGCCTGGACCACTCCGCGCTCGGAGGTCGTCCACCGCGACGACCTGGTCGTCCTTTGAAGAAGCCGCCCGCCATCCAGGACCTGCTGGGCGTGATGGCCCGCCTGCGCGCTCCCGACGGCTGCCCCTGGGATCGCGAGCAGGATCACAAGTCCCTGCGTTTTCATGCTGTCGAGGAGGTCTATGAACTCATGGACGCCATCGAAGCCGGGGACGACCATGAGATGCTCGAGGAATTGGGCGACCTGCTGCTGCAGGTGGTCTTTCACAGCCAGCTTGCCCGCGAGCGCGGGGCCTTCGATTTCGAGCAGGTGGCCCGACACATCGTCGAGAAGCTGATCCGCCGCCATCCGCACGTCTTCGGCGACGCCAAAGTCAGGGACGTGGACGCCGTCTGGGCGCAATGGGATCGCATCAAACGGGCTGAGAAAGAGGGCACGCGCCATGAACGCCCTTCGGCCCTGGACGGCATTCCCAGACACCTTCCGGCCCTCCTGCGCGCCGAGAAACTGGTCAAGAAAGCCCGCAAAGCCAGCTTGACGCGCCCGGGGGGGCGTCGCCGCGCCACCCCGACCGCGCTGGGACGGAAGTTGTTCGACCTGGCCGCCCTGGCCCAGGCCCAAGGCTGGTCAGCGGAGGCGCTCCTGCGCGCCGAAACCGGCCGGCGCGAACGCGTCTGGCGGCGACTGGAGCAGGCCGCTCAGGCTGCGGCGAAATCAAAAGACCCCCTGTCCAAACGCCGGAAAATCCGCATCGCCTCACCATGAACAACCCTGCTGAACTCGAACGGGCCTCAGGCATTGCCCGCCGACGATTTCTGGCCGCCCTGGCGCTGACCGGCGCGGGGCTGGCTCTGCCCAAGTCCTCGCCGGCCCAGACCCCAACGTCGCCCCGCCGCCCCATCGGGCTGGGCTTCGACAATTTCTCGCTGCGCGCCCTGGGGTGGAAAGCGAGCCAGTTTCTCGATTACGCCGCCGCCCAGAAACTGGATGTGATGTTCTTTTCCGACCTCAACGTGTACGAAAGCCACGAGGAGAGTCATCTCAAGGAGCTGAAGCGGAAGGCGGAGGACCTGGGCCTGGCCATCTATGCGGGGACCTACAGCATTTGTCCCGCCTCGAAAGCTTTCCGTCCCGATCCGCCCCGTTACCAGACGGCCGAGGAGTTGCTCGCCCTGGCGATCCGCATCGCCAAGGCGCTGGGCTCGCCGGTGGTGCGCTGCGTGCTGGGCAACGGCGACGACCGCAAGGTGAAGGGCGGCATCGAGCGCCAGATCGAGGCGACGGTCAAGGTGCTGAAAACAGCGCGGTCGCGGGCGCTCGACGCCGGAGTCAAAATCGCGGTCGAGAACCACGCCGGCGACATGCAGGCCTGGGAGTTGGTCACCTTAATCGAAGCGGCCGGGCGGGACTTCGTGGGGGCCACGATGGACCCGGGCAACGCCGCCTGGACGCTCGAGGACCCGCTCGCCAACCTGGAAATCCTGGCCCCCTATGTCCTGGCCACAGGCATGCGCGACACCGCCGTCTGGGAAACGGCCGACGGCGCCCACGCCCAATGGACCGGCATCGGCGAAGGCAACACCGACTGGCAGGCTTACGTGCGGAGGTTTGCCGAGTTGTGCCCCCGCACGCCCTTTCTGCTCGAGATCATTTCGGAGTACGGCCGTCCCCTGCAGTATTTCAAGGCCGATTTCTGGAAAGCCTTCCCGAAGGCGCGCGCCGCCGAGTTTGCCCGGTTCGTGTCTTTCGCCAAACGAGGCAAGCCGCGCGACGCGTTCAAGGTCCCGCCGGGCCGCGACCGTCAGGAATACAACCGCGAGTTTCAGAAAGCCGACCTCGAACGCAGCCTGGCCTACTGCCGCGACACCCTTGGGCTGGGCCTCAAGCGGTAGCGGGCCGGAATCTTCGCGACACGCCGACCCGGCGGGTCCTGGGGCGGCGGCCTCTCGTTTGGGTGGCCGGAACGGGCAGAGAATGGGTTGTGCCCCATCCTTGTGGATCAATGTCCCGAAGCGCGTTGGTGGCCGCGTAGCGGACGGACAGAAACGGGTCATCGAGAGCGACGAGCAGCGCCGGAATGGCAGGCCGGGCCTCCGCCTTGAACCGAATCAGGGAGCGTATGGCTCGATGCCGCACCTCTGGCGCGGCGTTGGTCAGGCTGCGGGCCAGCGCCGGGACGCTTTGTTCCGGAGCCAATCGCAAGCCGCCGATCAGACCGACGGCTGTCCGAGCCACGGCCGTGTCCGGGTCATCGACACATTGAATAATGTGCGGCAGGGCGGGAAGCGCCTCTGCCCCCATGGTCCACATGGACGACAGACATTCGGCTCGAAGGCGGCTCTGGCGGTTGGTCACCACCGCCAGCAGAGGCCCAAGACCCTGCCTCCCAATTCCTGCGAGCGCGAAAGCCGCCCGACACGTCAGCTCCTTGTTGGTGGTGTTGTTCAGAAGGACAGCCAGGCGCGGCACAGCCGGCGAGGCCATCGAACCCAGAATCTCGAAGGCCTTGATCGAGCCCATGGCGCGCAGCTCGGAGCGATCCACCGACAGCCACTCGGGAACCACCGCGTCAGGAAGCTGGTCCAACACTCTGTAGAACCGGCTCTTCCAGGGAGGCGCCTCGTAGGTGAGAAAGGTCGCCAAGTAAGGCAGGGCATTGGTTCCGATCTTGCGGATGGCAAGACGGGAATCCACTCCCGGGAGGTCAGCCCAGTCCGGCTCGACCAGGATCTCAAGCCACTCGCTCAGCGAGCGGCCGTCGCAAGCGGGCTCGCGAGAGCGAAGGAACACGGCCACGAGCATCGCAGCCAGGACACTGCCAGCGAGGAGAAGCAGAGTCTTGGAGCGGGCCTTCATCGGGGAGCCAGGATGGCCTGCTGGGAGGAGAATTGCGAGACCAAAGGCGTCCTGCCTTGCCAGACGCGCAGCGGCGGCCGGCCCATCAAGGCCGTCCGGGAACCCTCAGAACCCAAGAGCGGACTAAAGGTCCTCGGGATCTCCAGAGGCCGGGGAAGAGTCAGCGCCGTTCTCGGGCCCGCCCAGGGGAACGCCGGGCTCCGCTGTTGCCGGGCCCGGGTGCAGCGGCGCGTAGCGGCGCAGGTACTTGACCGCCACGCTCAAGTCCTTGGGCCACTCCGCCGTCAGGGTGAGCGGTTGGCCGGTGACCGGATGGGCGACTTCCACCCGTTCGGCATGCAGGGCGGCGCTGCCGATCAAAGGGCGTTCCGTCCGACCCAACTTAAGGCGGTAATCGGGCTTGAGCCGCGACAGCAGCAGCGGCGCACCCCGGTAAAGAGCGTCGCCGACCACCGGGAACCGCGCCGAAACCAGGTGCGCCCGAACCTGGTGCGGGCGGTCGATCAAGGGATGACAGCGAAGGAGCGCGTAGCCATCGAACCGTTCGGCGACCTCGAACCGCGTCAACGATTTCTTGCCGTGGCGGCGGTCGATCCGCACCAGGCCGGGTCGCAGCGGATTCGGGGACAAGGGGGCGTCCACCTCGAACGAGTCCAGGGCAGGCGCGCCCCGAACCAGGGCCAGATAGGTTCTGCCGTGTTTTCCGGCCCCGAACAGGTTGGCCAGATGCACCAGTACCGGCTTGCTGCGGGCCAGGAGCAGCACGCCGCTGGCTTCGAAATCGAGGCGGTGCGCGTTCCTCAGGTAGCCGAGCCCGCGCCGAACAGCCCAGGGCTTGCCCTGGGCGATGACGTCGTAAAGCAGCCCCATCAGACTGGGCCGGGCCGGATCCTGGCGGTCGGGCGAAGTCAGCAAGCCCGAAGGCTTGCTCAGGACCAGGAGATGCTCGTCCTCGAAGAGCACCGGGGCCTCCCAGAACTCCCGCGTGGCGGGCGAACTGAGCTTGATGACGGCATCCACAAAAGTGGAAGATGGGACCGCCCCTCGGGGCAAGCCCCGGCGGCGTCTTACTTTGAAGCCGGCGCCTTGCCGACAGGGGCCTTCCCAGCCGGCGCCGCCCCGCCGCCTTGTCGGGGCGCGCGGTTGATCGGCAGGTCCGCCCCGCGCTTCTGCGCTTCGAACCACATGCCGTAGGCCTCGTTCTGCCGCTGGGCGCGGACTGCGGCAGCGTATTCGGGCAGATCGGTCTTCATGCGGGTCTCGTCCAGCGGCAGCTTGCTGCGCATGTAGAGGAAATAGCCGCCGTCGATGCTGGGGATATACGGGCTGGCCTTGCCGGGCTGGAGGCTGAAGGCGACGTTCTTGAGCTGGGGCAGATACACGTTCCTGGGCAGGCCCGGGGACTCGCGGGTGGCGCGGGAGATGGGCGGGAGGGAGACCGGCTTGAGGGAAGCCTCCGTGGCCAGGGCGGTGAAGGCCTTGCCCTGGGCCAGGCCGTTCGTGAGCGTGGTTTGGAACGTCAGGGCGGCCTGCCGCACCAGCTTCTGGGCTTCGGAATAGCGATAGCGCTCCACCACCTTGTTGCTGATGCTCGCGAAGTCGGGATTGGAGCTGGGCAGACGGTCCTTGAGCGCGAACACGTAGAATCCCTCCTCTCCTTCGGCCGGCTGGAAGGAGATGGCTTCGTCCTTGTTCGTCAAGGCAAAGGCGGCCCGGGCCAGGGTCTCGGACACCTTCAGGTCGGAGGGGCCATCCACTTCGTCGAATGGCTCGGACACGCGGGCCGTCCAGCCGTTGCTGGCGGCGAACTTCTCGAACGCTTCGACCTGGTGGCTCTTTTCGTCGTAGAGACGGCTGGCGAACTCGTTGGCCTTGCGGGCGGCAAACATCATGGCCAGCTTGTTGCGCTCGCCATCCTTGATCTTCTGCAGGGCCGCCTCCTTGGAAAGCACCTTGCCGGTTTCGTCCTTGAACGAGCTGGGATCCTGCTTCAAGTACGCTTGTTCGAGGGCCATGTTCAGGTTGGTCACCTTGAGGAACTCCTTGTCGGCGTCGGCCAGGAAATTGGTGTGGTTGAAATCCACGTAACTCACCCGGGCCCGCTCCGGCACTCGAAACAGCGCCATGTTGTTGGTGTACCAGGTCCGCAGGTCGGCGTCTTTAACCGTCACCCCGGCCAGGTAGTTGGAGACCGAGAAGAAGACTCCCTCCAGGGCGACCTCTTCGTGCTCCTCGCGATAGCCGGATTCGATCTCCCGGGGGGGCGTGAGCTTGCCGGAAAGCCCCGCCACCGCGCCCAGTTGCTGAATGGCGGCGTCGTGGCGCAGGAACCGCTCGAAGTCCGCTTCGCTGATGCCGTGCGGCTGAAGGATTTCCTTCACAAAGGCGTCCAGCGGGGTCTTGGGCCCCAGCAGGCGCGTGGCCAGCGCCCCAACCGTCTCGTCGCTCACCCGGATCTTCTCCTCCTTAACCTTGGCCAGGCGCAGGAGGCGCAGGTACGCCTGCGTCTGCACATCGAAATCCATCTGGCGCGCGCGCTCGTCGTTCTCCGGCCATTTCTGGAAGTTCAGGAAATACAGGAGGCGTGTCTCGCGGTAGGCCTGGCTCAGCTCGAGCTCTGTAATCGGCCGGCCGTTAATGGTCCCCAGCGAGTAGTTGCCACGCCCCCCCCGTCCGAACTTGGCGTCCGGAGAAAAGTAAATGACGAAACTGATCACTATGAAAAAGATAATGACCACCCAGAGCCAGGTCTGGTGCTTTCGAATTGTGCCAAACATAGTTTCTCAAAAAGGAACGCGAAACCTACCCGCCATTCGCCCATCGGGTCAAACGTAAAATCAGCCCCGGAAATCCCCCAGCTCCGCCCATCCGCCCCAGACGGGCCTTTCCGGTCAATCCCGGCTGCGCTCGGACGCGACCACGCGCAGGCGCGAGCCGCGACGGAAGACCCCGGTGCGGCGACTCTCTCTCTCGCGGCTGGCCTCGCGTCCGCCCTGCGCGCGAGCGTCGTGGAGTGCGTCCGCGCCAGCGGCGCTTTGGATCGTGAGGGGAATTTGGCCCGCCAAAAGCCATGCGCAGGCGGCGTTGAAACGGCACGCCCCACAAAGCGGCGCAGAGTCGCCGCGCTCGATAATCTGGCGGACTTCTCCGCCCCCGCCCAACTCCAGCGCGCCAGATCAACGCGGGCCCGGCGCGAGGCGCGAAAGGACCTCGGCGTCATAGACGCAGCCGCCCCAGGTTCCGCCGCTCAACTGCTGCAGTTGAGCCCAGAGCCGCGTGTCTTCGGGCAGGTCGGGATGCGGGGCCAGGTCTGGCCGGGGGGCGCGCCGGGCCAGGATGGCAGCGCCTTCCTCGGGCGGGAAGCGGCGGTCCCCTTCGCCGACAAAATCCACCGAGCCCTCGAGGCGGTTCCGATCCAGGACAATGCTGATCCGGTCGCCGTCGAGCAGCTTCCCGAGGGGCCCGCCGGCCAGGGCTTCCGGGCCCACATGGCCCAGGCAGGCGCCGGTGGAAACGCCGGAAAACCGCGCATCGGTGATCAGCGCCACCCGGCGTCCGAAGGGCAGATGCTTCAATGCGGAGGTGATCTGGTAGGTTTCCTCCATGCCGGTCCCCAAGGGGCCGCAGCCGCAGAGCACCAGCACGTCGCCAGGGCCGATGCGGCCGTCTTTAAGCGCGGCCATGGCGGCGCTCTCGCGCGTAAAGACTTTGGCCCCGCCCTCGAAACGAAACACGCCGTCTGTGTCGATCGTCGCGGGATCGATGGCTGTGCTTTTGAC
>JAKLEJ010000640.1 GCA_022711695.1 Verrucomicrobiota bacterium
GACCGTGCTCGACAAGGCCCTCGACAGCAACACCGCGTTCGAGATTCTCTCGATCGACATCGCCGATGTCGATGTGGGCGAGAACGTGGGCGCCAAGCTGCAGGCCGAGCAGGCCGAGGCCAACAAACTGGTGGCCCAGGCCCAGGCCGAAATCCGCCGCGCCGCCGCGGTGGCGCTCGAACAGGAAAACGTCGCCCGTGTGCAGGAAATGCGCTCGCGCCTGGTCGAGGCCGAGGCCCAGGTGCCCCTGGCCATGGCCGAGGCCTTCCGCAGCGGAAACCTTGGCATCATGGATTACTACCGCATGAAGAACATCCAGGCCGACACCTCGATGCGCGACAGCATTGCCGGCGGCGGTTCGGCCCAGCCTCCCAAAGCCTGATGGCCCCCATGTTTGCAGGCATCGACAGTCTGCTCGGGCTGCTGATCTTCGTGATCATCAGCCTGCTGGCCGGCTGGCTGCAGAAAAAGCAGCGGCGCGGACAGGAGGAAGAGCCCGAGGAAACGCCCTGGCCGCCGCCCAAGCGCCGTTCCCAGGGCGCGCCTCCGCCTCTGCCCAGGCCCGAGCAGCAGCCCATGAGCTGGGAGGAGGAACTCAAGCGCCTGCTGGATGGCCAGCCGGCGTCGCCGCCTCCTCCGCCCCCGCCCCCGGTGGTCGTCCGCTCGGAGCCGGCTTATCCGACGCCGCCTCCGCTGCCGGAGGAGTTCTCCGAGAGCACCTACACCGCCCAGCGCAGCCCGGTCGAGGTGTCTTTCAAACCGCTGGCCGGCCTGACCGAGTCCCCGCAAGCCTACGAAAAAGCCGCGTCGCTCGAGGAAAAGGTTCAGCAGCACTTGCGGGACGTCACCACCCACCGGGTCGGGACCACGCAGGTGGCTCGAAAGCCCCTTTCCGCCAATGCCCGGGAGGCCGTCGCCCTGGTGCGAAAGCCGGACTCGCTTCGCTCGGCGGTGCTGGCTTCGATTATCCTGGGGCCGCCCCGGTCGCTCAGTGAGTTTTAACGCGGGCGGCGATGCGCGAACCGGAAGTCGAACACGCTCGACCATGAGAGCCGACCGTGTTCTGCCTGTGCCCGGCGCCAACGGGTCTTTTCGCCAGCCGGCCTCCAAACACGCCTCGCCGCAATGAAGCGAAAGAAACGCAATACGCCGCGCGCGCCCGCGCCTCCCGTCCGGGCCGGGCGAGGTTGGCTGGTGGCGCAGATTCTCCTTGGGGTGGCCGCTCTCGGGGCCGGCTACCTGGCCCTGGTTTCACTCACCAGCGGCTTATTGGCGGGCTGCGGGCCAGAGTCCGGTTGCAGCAAGGTACTCCAGACCCAGTGGGCCTACTGGCTGGGCATCCCCGTGAGCATCCCCGCCGTGTTCGCCTACCTCGGGTTGGCCGGCGCCCTGTGGCTGCGGGGACGGCGCAAGCCGGACGCGGGAGACGCGGGCCTCTGGTCGTTGATCGTGACGTTGTCCATTGTGATCGCGGGCGCGGCGCTTTGGTTCGTCGGGCTGCAGGTGTTTACGATCAAGGCGTTCTGCAAGTTCTGCATGACCGCGCACGGCTGCGGATTTGCGGCGGCGCTCTATTGCCTCAGCCAGGCGCCGATGGTCTGGCGCGCAGGGCAGGGGAGAGACTCCCGCTTTCCGGCGGACCGCGGTCTTTCGCCAAAGATGGTGGCCGGGTTGATCGCGGTCAGCGCGGCGGCTCTCGGGGTTCTGTTCGCCGGCCAGGTGCTGGCCCCGGTCAAGCGCAACCAGGTCGTCACACTCCCGCCCGCGGCCCCGCCCAAGCCCGTCCCATCCCCTCCGGTTCTTGTGTGGCCGACGAACCCGATGGCGAACCCGCGGACGAACCCGTCGGCGCTCCCTCCGCCCGCTCCAGCAGGACCGCCGCCCATTGTCCGGCTGGTCAGCCCCGGGCTGCTCTCGCTCTACGACGGAATGTTCCAGATCAAGCTGGGGGACGCGCCTCTGGTCGGCTC
>JAKLEJ010000641.1 GCA_022711695.1 Verrucomicrobiota bacterium
GGCGGAACTATTGGGCCGGCGACTGGCGGCGCCAAAGATCGAAGTGGTAAAGGGCGGCGACGATGATCGAGTGGCGAATCTGGCCTGAGGCCACCAGGCTCGGGATCTCTACCGCCGGCACCAGGCGGGTCATCAGGTCTTCGCCGTGGTCCCATTCCAGGGGGTGCCGCAACGCGCAGTTCAGCGCCAGCACGGTGTAGCAGCGGTTGCTCATGAAGGCCGGATTGGGAAACTGCTCGCACAAGACTCGCGCCGATTCGGCGGCGTAGCCCGTTTCCTCGCGCAGTTCGCGCAACCCGGCATCCACGGGCGATTCCTGCGCCGAGTCGAGCAGGCCTCCCGGGATCTCCAACTCGACCGTCTCCGTGCCCTGGCGATACTGCTCGACCATGACGATCTGGTCCTCGGGAGTGACCGCGACAATGTTCACCCAATTCAGGCTGTCCAGGACGATGAACTCGTGTTCCTGCCCGGTGCGCGGAGACAGGCGGCGGTCCCACCGGGCGGAGAAAATGCGAAAGTCGCCGCCCGGGCGGGTGGAGACGCGTTTCCAGGGCTGGATCATGGAGGAGGGATCGGGGGAGTTGCTGTCGCTGCGGGCGGCCCAGCCCTGGGCCATCAGGCCCAGCAGGTGTGCCAGGGCCTGCTCGCGAGTCAGTCGCCGCTCGGCCATCAACTGCCGGGCGCGTTTGTCCAACTGCCGGGCCATCTCAGGGGCCTGGTCCGCAGGACAGCCTGTTTGCCGAAGGGCGGCTGCGAGTTCGGAGAGGTCCATGAGAACAAATCGCGGGTGAGGCCGGGGCCCCACCCGCGTTCGAAATCCGGAGTGCGATCGGCCGGCTACTTGACCGTATCCGCGGCGACGATCTTGATGCTGGTGACCTCGACGCGCTTGGTGGGCTTGCTGGCCTCGCCCCCGCGGCTGCGGGCGACGGGCGTGGCCGCGATCTTGTCCAGCACGTCTTCGCCTTTGATCAGCTTGCCGAAGGCGGTGTATTGCCGGTTCAGGAACGAGGCGTCGCCATGGCAGATGAAGAACTGGCAGCCCGCCGAGTCGGGATTCTGCGAGCGAGCCATCGAGATCACGCCTTTCTGGTGCGAGCGGTCATTGAACTCGGCCTTGATCTTGTAGCCGGGATCCCCGGTGCCCCATTCGGCCTCCAGGTCGGCCTTCTTGGTCTTGGGGTCGCCCCCCTGGATCATGAAGCCTTTGATGATCCGGTGGAAGCAGGTGCCGTCGTAGAAGCCCTCTTTGGCGAGTTTCTTGAAGTTCTCGACCGTCTTGGGCGCGACCTCGGGCCAGAACTCGAGCACCATGTCGCCCTCGGTTGTCTTGATCACCGCCACTTCGCTGGTATTCACGTTCTTCTTTTCTTCCTTTTTGGGTTCATCCGCGGCGCGGGCCCCGGCCAGTCCCAGGACGAGCCCCAGCGCGCAGGTTGCTATCAACGTTTTCATAGGCCGGGTATCTGTGCCACAAGCCCCGGCCAAAGTCACGTCCAACTTTTTGCCGCCCCTCACTGCGGGCGGTAGCTCGCCGCCCGGTCCAGGCGGCGGCGCAACTCGCTGGCGTAATGCCGTCCCAGGGTGTCCTTGTGTTCCCGCACCCACTCGGAAAACCGGGTGGTCCCCAGCGGCGGAGCGTCCACGCACAGCCGGTCCTCCATCAACCCCTGGATCTCCTCGCGCGTCAGAACCACATCCCTCACCGCGCAGCCGACCAGCCAGCACAACCAATAGCCAAGCCTCGGAGGCACGCTGACAATGCGTCTGCGGAGTCCGAGCGCCGCCGCGATTTCGAGCACCAGGCCGCGGTAGGTGAACGTCTCGGGACCGATGGCCTCGACGATCGTGTTCTCCCCCGACCCCGCCTGGGCCACCGCAGCCGCCGCCAGGTCGTCCACATGGATGGGCTGCAAGCGGTAATCGCCGCGGCCGAAGACTCCGAAGACGGGGAAGCGCCGCAACG
>JAKLEJ010000642.1 GCA_022711695.1 Verrucomicrobiota bacterium
CTGAAAGCGCTGAAGACTCAGGTGAGCAAGCTGAAGGAAGAGCTGGCGGTGGCGCGGCGCATCGAATTCTTCCGCGCCGGCCTCTTCAGCGGACTCAAGGGCGCCGAAATGCTGATGAAGAAGAGCGCGCCGGCGGCTCCAAAGACGGCCACCAATTTCAACCTGAACGTCGAGTTCAAGCAGGACGGCGGAGCCAAGGTGGTTTCGCCTGCCACCAACGCGCCCGCCCCGGCCCCGAAGTAGTCTCCGGTCCGGGTGTCCCTGTCCGGGCGCGCCCGCCGCGGATCATCTTGAGCGTCGGCCAGCCATGGACCACGTCATTCTCCTTTGCGATCTGGCGACGCCCGATCCGGAAGCCGTCAAGCGGGCGCTTCGACAAGTTCGGCGTTTCACCGAGGCCGATGCCGTCCGCATGGCCCGCGAGCCCGGCGGTTTGATCGCCCGCAACCTTTCGTCCGAGGAAGCCTCCCTGGTTCGGCGCGCCCTCGAGGCCGATGGCGTTGCGGCGGTCGGTTTGCCCAGCGCCCAGTTGCCGAAATTGCCTCAGAGCCGGCTTCTCAAACGGATGGAATTTCAGCCTCAAAGCTGGGTCGTTTACGATCCCCTGGGACGGGCGACGCCTGTTCCCTGGGTCCAGGTCGCCGCCTTGTGCGCGGGTGCGGTGCGGCACTTCGGGCTCTCCTCCGCGGTCTCGCAGGAGTGGGTGCGGGACCACACCGGGTTGGCGGGCGTTGGCGGCTATCGCCTCGAAACGGAGGTCCGGCACTCTGTCGAGGACAACACCCTCTTCCGCTTGGAGATCCTCCTGGCCGGCGGCGGCATGCGCTTCGAAGTCGAGGCCGAGAATTTTCTGTTCGGGCCGAGCCTCAGCCGGCCCGGCGTGGGCCCGGCCGAGAAGTTGGCCGTTCTGATCGCCCAGTTCAAAGCGCATGCGCCGCATCTGCGCCTGAATCGGGGCGCCGAGGCGCTGTTGGCCAATCCCAAGGCGCCGACCGTCTATTCCTCCCGGCAGGCGCTGGCGGACGACTCGGTCTGGCTGCTGTGGCGTCTCGCTTCGAACCCAGGCGGCGCGGCTTGAGCGGCCCGCCTCCGCCGCGCCCTAAAGTCCCGGCCTTCCGTGGCCGATGCATCCCTTCGATGCGTTCTCCCCCCTCTCGGTGGGTAAGGCGCTGCGATGCCGTCCTATGGAATTAGTCGTCCAGTGTCCCTGCGGTCAAAGCTTTGCGTTCCAGGAAGAACCGATTGGCGGTCGCCTGCGGGTTCCGGTGCATTGTCCTGGCTGTGGCTCGGACCGCACGACGACTGCCAACGACTATGTTGGACGGATGCTGCGCGGGGAGAATCCTCTCGCGGTCCGCAAACGGTCGTGCCTCCCGTTTGGCCTGGGGAGGAAACCGCGCGGCTCGGATGCCGACGCGGAGTCATTCAAGTCCCAAGCCGAACCGTCGCAGCCCGCCTTTCCCCGCGGAGCGGTGGCGACGCCGGCTCGGCTCGTTTTCGGCATCCTGGCCGCCCTGGTTGTCGGGGCCCTGGGAGCCTGGGGGTGGTATTGGGTGGCCATGGAAACCGGCTTCCATTTCGGCTTTCTGGCCTGGGTGCTGGGAGGATTGGTCGGCCTGGCCTGCCGGTTGATTGTCCCCCAAGGCAGCTTCCTGCTCGCCAGCCTCTCCGGCTTGAGCGCCTTCGTCGCCATCCTTGCCGGACATGTCCTGGTCACGCAGGCGGAAGTGGACAAACTGATCCACGCGGGAGTCGCCCGCGCCTACGACACCAGCCTGGACTACGCCCGGTCCGCCCTGGCTTTGAAGACGGACGCGGAGGTGAAGGCGTTCCTGGCTGAGCACTTCCACAAGGCCTCGCGGTTGGCCGCCAAGACCGGCAAGGGCGGCGGCCCCTCCAAGCTGACCGCCTCGCAGCAGCGCCAGCTCTATCTCATGAGCTTCGTGCTGTACGAGGTGATG
>JAKLEJ010000643.1 GCA_022711695.1 Verrucomicrobiota bacterium
CTGCACGCGGCTGACGCGGCCCAGGCACACTCCGCGCTTCTTGCCAAAACGCGCGTGAACCAGCGCCTGGTTGTCGATCCCGCGCAGCCAGCCCGTGTGCAGCCCGCGCGAGAAGGTCATCTCCATCTCGTAGCGATCCTGGGCGGAGGCCGCGGCGCCGGTGTTCGCCGCAATCCGATCCAGGGCCTGCCGGTAGATGCGGCTGATGTTGGCCACGTACTCGGGGGCCTTGAGCCGGCCCTCGATCTTGATCGAGGCCACCCCCAACGCGACGATCTCCGGCAGGAGATCGACCGCCGCCAGGTCCTGCGGGCTGAGCAGGTAGCGCCGGTCGCCCAGCGGCACGGGCGCGCCGTCGCTAAACAGGTCGAAGGGCATGCGGCAGGCCTGGGCGCATTCGCCCCGGTTGGCCGAGCGCCCTCCCAGCGCTTCGCTGGTCAGGCATTGGCCCGAGTAGGCCACGCACAGCGCCCCATGGACAAACACCTCGAGCTCGGGACCGCCCTCCGCCGCCAGTTCCTCGCGGATTCGGGCCAGGTCCGCCAGCGAGCATTCCCGCGCCAGGATCACCCGCTCACAGCCCAACTCGCGCACGAATCGCGCCCCTGCCGCGCTCGTCACGGTCATCTGCGTCGAGGCGTGCATGGGGAAGTCGGGCGAGAGCGACCGGATGAGCCGCGCCATTCCCACATCCTGAATGATGGCGGCGTCCGCGCCCGCCTGGATGATGGCCCGCAGGAACTGCGCCGCCTCGGACAGCTCCTCGGCAAACACCAGGGTGTTGAAGGTGACGTAGCCCTTCACCCCGCGGCGGTGCAGGAAGGTCATCAGCTCCGGCAGGTCCGCCGCGGTGAAGTTGCGCGCCCGCATCCGCGCGTTGAACCGTTCCAGGCCAAAGTAGATGCCGTCCGCCCCGTTCTCGACGGCGGCGCGGGCGCAGTCCCAGTCTCCGGCGGGGGCCAGCAACTCGGGCAGGCGCGCCGGCCGCGGCGTCTCCCGCCGCCCGGCGGGCGTCGTCTCTGCGGCCTCGGAACGGGTCTTCATCCGGCCCGCAACATAATCGTGGAAGGCCCTGGCGACAAGCAGAGGCGTGCGACCTGAATTCGCGCGCAATGCTGCCGGGGCACAGCGGCGGCAGTCGTTTCCGAATGCGCGGCGGGTTACTCCAACTTCTTGAGGACCTCCGTAAGGCCCCCCTCGACGGGTTCGATTTCGATGGGGGCCCCGGAGGGCTCCTTTGCCTTGGAGCCGGCCGCGGCGGCGGGAGGACGCGCTGCCGCGGGGCGTGCCGGCGTGGAAACCAGGGGGGGCAGGGGAGAAGGAGCCGCCAGGTTGGCCGGTTCGTCGTCCGGGGCTTCATCGCCCGGACCGGGGATGTGCCAGCGCGAGCGCCGGGCCAGCCAGTTCTGGTAACGCTCGAAGGTGTAGAGCCCGTTTTCGGCGCCGGTCTCCAGGCCGTGCACGATCTTGAAGAACTCGCGGTTGCGGATAAAGGCCTTGATGGCCGTGGTGGGAAAGAGCACTTCGCACTCCGGCACGCGGATGTTCAAGTCGGGCCGGTGGCGCAGCCGCTGCGCCACCACCGCCACCAGGCAATCGGCCAGTTGCGCGCAGACGTTGCCCTGCACGTCCGCGGGGAAGGCCGCGACGATGCGCTGCAGCGCCTCGGCGCAGGTGCCCGAATGCACCGTCGTCAGCACCAGGTGGCCCGTTTCGGCGGCGTTGAGCGTCAGCCGCATGGTCTCCGGCTCGCGCATTTCGCCCACCATCAGCACATCCGGATCCTCGCGCAGCGAATCGAGCAGGGCCTGCTCGAAGCTGGGCGTGTCACGCCCCACTTCGCGCTGACGGATGAAGGCGCGCCGGGGGCGGAAGGTGTACTCGATGGGGCTTTCGATGGTGATGATATGGCGCGACTCGCTGAGGTTGATCTCCTGGATG
>JAKLEJ010000644.1 GCA_022711695.1 Verrucomicrobiota bacterium
CGCCGGTCTGCCCGCCGCGCCCGCTTGGGTCCGCTTCGATTTCGCAGGTCTGGAAAACATCAATGAGATCTGCGTCTGGAACCACAACCAGGCCGGCTTCACGGATCGAGGCTTCCGCGCCACCCGGTTCTACGGCACGACCGACGGGGCCGCGTGGTTCAAGCTGACGGCGGCCGACACAGTCCAGCTTCCCCAGGGCGGCCGCACCTCGGTCGTGGTCGCAGTGGCCGCCGACAGGCCCGTCAAGTCGGTGGTCCTGGCCGCTGAGAGCAGCCACGGCAGCGCTTATTTCGGTCTCAGCGAAGTGAAGTTCTTCAAGGTCCGAGAGGTCGCGGCCGAGGCCGCGCCTGGTCCCACCGGCCTCCGACTCGAACCCAGGCCCATTTATCGGCATCGGTCCGACGGCAGGCCCGGCCGCGAGGTGATGGTGGCTTTCGAGGGCGGACGGCTCTACGGGGATGCGGAGGCCGAGATCGCCATCGAGGGGGGCCCGACCGAGACGGTGCGCTTGGCCGCCGAGCCCCGGGGCGCCCGAAGCAAACCGATTGTGCTGCCGGCGGGGGTGTCGGTGGACAAGCCGGCGCGGGTTGCCGTGACCCTGCGCGGCAACGGCCGCGTTCTCCGCGGCGCCGCCACGGTAGCGCCCCAGCGCCAGTGGACCGTGTATCTGCTGGCGCATTCCCACGTGGACATCGGCTACACCACCACCCAGGAGAACGTCGAGTTCATCCATCGCCAGAATATTCTGGAGGCCATCAAGCTGGCCCGGGCCACAGCTCACTACCCGGAGGGCGCGCGCTTCCGCTGGGACACCGAGGTGACGTGGCCGGCCGAGCGCCTGCTGGCCCATGGCTCGGCGGAGGAGAAAGGGGCGCTGATCGAGGCGGTGCGGCAGGGCATCGTTTACATCGGCGCCAGCTACATCAACGACAACACCTCCGTATCCGCCGACGAGGAGTTTGCCGCGTTCTTCGGCCCAGCCCGGCGCATCGAGAAGCTCACGGGCAGGAAGTTCGACACGATCATGCAGGTGGACATCCCCGGCATGTCCTGGGGGGTGGTCCCGGCCGCCGCCCGCCACGGCATCCCGTATGTCCTGCTGTTCAACAACGGCGGCGACCGCGTGGGGTTGTCCATGGAGCTTTCCCACCGGCCGTTTTGGTGGGTGGGCCAGGACGGCAAGTCCCGGGTGCTGTGCCTCCAGCCCGGCTCCTACGCTCCCTGCGCCCAGATCAAGGGGAAATACTACTGGCCCAAGCGGATGGGCGAGACCGATCGCGCCAAGCTGGCCGGCGTGGTCAAGTCCGCGAACCCCCGGGAGCATTTCATCGACGATTATCTCTGGAAGTCGCTCGAGGAACTGGAGAAAGACCCCCTCTATCCCTACGACCTGTTTCCGATGTCCTGGGCCCTGGCTGACAACATGCCGGTCGATGCCGACATGCCCGACGCCGTGAAAAGTTGGAACGAGGACTATGCGTATCCGCGAGTGGTCATCGCGACGTCCCACGACATCATGAGCGCCTTTGACCGCAAGTACGGGGACAAAATCCCGACGCGCGCCGGGGAGTTCACCGAGTATTGGACGGACGGCCTGGGCTCGGCCGCCAAACAGACCAGCATGAACCGGCACGCCAAGGAGCGCCTCATCCAGGCGGACACGCTTTGGACGCTGCTGCGGCCGGGCCAGGCTGCCCCCCGCGCCGATTTCGACGAAGCCTGGCGCAACGTGCTGCTGGGCTCCGAGCACACCTGGTGCTACTCGGATCCCCGGAAGCAGCCGATCACCGACGACATCTTGAAGGTGAAGTTCAGCTATTTCCAGGAGGCGCACGACCGCAGCCAGGCCCTGCTGGCAGAAGCTCTCAGGCCCGTCACCGAATCCGCCACCGGGATGGTTTCGGTCTTCAACACCCTTTCCTGGGCGCGTTCCGGCCT
>JAKLEJ010000645.1 GCA_022711695.1 Verrucomicrobiota bacterium
ACTACCAGGACGCCTCGTCCATCTTCGCCTGGCATTGCGACCAGGACTTCTTCGGCTCCTACGACGACGGCTCGGATCGCGGCGTGGTCTCCTACGCCAACCACCAGCAGGTTCCGGGAAAGAAAGCCTGGACGTGGGGACAGGGCGGTTTCGGCCGCATGCACCAGATGGATCTCACCGACACGGACGGCCCCTATAACGAAGTGCAGACCGGCCCGCTCTTGACCCAGGGCGAGGTGGGTCGCCTGGATCCCTGCGAAGCGGTCGAGTGGCAGGAATGGTGGTACCCGGTCCACGGCATCGGCGGGTTCACCTTCGCCAACCGGGATCTGGCCGCCAATGTGGAGCGGGCTGGCACGAACCTCACCGTGCGCCTGTCGGGAACCTCGGAGCGAAAGTCCGCCCAAGTGAAGGTCTGGGCGGCCAGCAACCGGCGCTTTCTGCTCGACGTCGGTCGATGCCGGTTGTCGCCGGCAAAGCCTGTCCAGGTCCGCCTGGGAATCCCGCCTGCTCCACTGATTTCGAAAGACCTGCCGCTTTGGGTGGAGATTTGTGACGCCGAAGCCAGGCTGGCCTTCTTTGCCGTGCCGCTGGACTTGCCGGCGCGGCAGCCGCCTGCCAACCCCCCGCAGTCCGAGCCTACGGCCGCGGAACTGGCTCAGGCCGGCTGGCAGGATTTCCTGTTCGCGCGATTCCCCGAGGCCGAAACCCGCTTTCGCAAGAGCCTCGAGAAAGATCCGCATTCGATCCCGGCTCGCACCGGGCTTGCTTTCCTGAAGCTGGAGTCCGATCCCGGCGCCGCCGCCAAGGAAGCCGCCGCCGCCGTGGCCGTCGCTCCGGACCACGGTCTGGCCCGATTCGCCCTGGCGGTGGCGCACGAGCGCCTCGGCCAGACCTCGGCCGCCCTCGATGAAGCCTGGCAGGCTTCGCTCGATCCGGCCACCGCGGTCGCTGGGCGCGCTCTCGCCGCAAAGCTGCTGTCCCGGCAGGCCAAGTGGGACGAAGTCGTTGCGGCTTTATCCGAGCCCGGTCCGTGGCGGGAGGACAACCTGTGCCGCAATCGGCTGGCGTATGCGCATCTCAGGCGGTCGGCGCCGAAGTCGCCCGACGCCAGGGTAGCCGCGCAGTTGGCTCGGGAGAGCCTGGCAGTCGATCCGCTCGACGCTTTCGCACGCAACCTGCTGTTCCGAACCGGCCGGGAAGGAGCCTCGGAGCAAGCCCGCCGGGTTGCCGAGACGGCCGCACATCGCCAGATCGTTTTGGATTTATTGGCCGAGTATTCCGAGTTGGGGGACGCCGGGGCGGCCTTGCATGTGTTCCCCGAAACCCGCGCCACCTTCTGGGAACCGCCCTTGCGAAGCCTGCTCGAATCCTACTGGCTGGCCTGGCTGGCCGACGGGATGCGCAGCCCGGCTACTGCAGGCGCGCCGTCCGAAACGAGCGGGCAGTTTCTCCGCGAGGCCGATCGCAGTCCGACTCAGGCGGTTTTCCCGCATCAGCGCGAACTGCTGCCGGCGCTGGAGTGGGCGCTCAGAGCCGACCCTCAGAACGGCAGGGCGGCGCTGCGGTTGGGACACCTCCTGTTCCACCTGGGTCGGCATGCCGAAGGCCGCCAGATGTGGCAGAAGGCGGCGGAGTTGGGGGCCGAGCCGGTCATCGCCTACCGCGCGTTGGGCATGGCGGCCAAAACCCTCGAGGGCGATCTCAAGACCGCGCGGGAGTGGCTCGAGAAGGCGAATCGCGCCGATCCCAAGGACTCGATCGTGGCCCGTGACATGGCTCGCGTCCTCCTCGAACAGTCGGACAAGGCCGCGGCGGACGCGGACAAACGGGCGCTGCTTGGCCGGGCTCGGGACATTCTCCAAGGCGCGTTCCAGGAAGGCCGGGGCCGCTCGGACTTTGTGGCGCTGCTGGGGCGGGCGCAGAATCGC
>JAKLEJ010000646.1 GCA_022711695.1 Verrucomicrobiota bacterium
GCGCCTGCTCGAACGGGTACTGGAAAGCGCACTGCTGCGTGACCAACACCAGCGGCACGGTCATTGTCACCGACACGAACCCGCCGGGAACATCCGCGCGGTTCTATAAAGCGGTCGCGCGTTGAGCGCGCAGGCCAGGGGGTGGAGGCGGGGGGCGCGAGTGGAGCGCGCCCCCCAGCCGTGAAGAAATCCGCGCGGCCGGCTGGCAGCCCGTTATTGCCGCAGCCGTCAAGCCCTTGATCAGAGGACGTTCCAACCGTGGGCAGCGACCATCGTGCGAACGATGAGCCGGCGGCGTTCCACAGTCACCGTGCCGCGATGCCGCTTCAATTCGCTCCGAGGAACGGCGTAGATGCAGTCGCACTTGCAGAAGGTCGGCCAATCCAGGCCGTCGGCCTTATCGAGCACCACTTCATGCGCCAACGGAGGCCGATTGGCGCGCTGGGATGAGCAATCGAGAATCTCGACGAACTCCTTGCGGGCCGCTCGGGCTGGATGAGATACGACCACGACCGGGTTGTTCCCCCAGCCCAGATCGGCCTCATAGACCTCCCAGGCGTTCAAGGCCTGGCTCCCCTGCGCGCCGCGGCACGCACGGTCTGGAAAGCGGCTTGTCCCACCCGATCGGCCTGAGGGTCGTCCCCTCCATAAATGACCTCGACCTGGGCGGGTGTGAGCGCCGGCGGCGTCAGGTAATCGAGTTCCTGACGCTCCATCCGGCGGAGCGCCTCCCGCACCACTTCACTCTGGTTGTTGAACCGGCCGGTTTTGAGGAGCCGGCCGATATACTGTTGCTGTGCCTCTGCCAGCGCGTATCCCATGAGACAAAAGAACGCCAACTATTGGAGAAACGCAAGCGTCACGTGAACCGCGGATTCAAGCGCGGATTCAAGATTGCTCTTCTGGCCGGGCGGAGCTAAGAAAAACGGAAACTTGAGAGAACCATGAATCCCTATCTCGAATTTGTCGCTGGATTCGCCAGGCTGGCGCAGGACGGAAGAGCGCTCCCGCTGGGCGGCATTCCCCATCCTGCCCCCCCCAGTCCGGCGGCGGACGCCCCGGTGGCGCTGGTGTTTTCGCCGCACCCGGATGACGAGTGCATTGTGGGCGGCCTGGCGCTGAGGCTGCAGCGCGAGGCCGGGTTCCGGGTGATCAACGTGGCCGTCACCCAGGGCAGCAACAAGGAGCGGCAGCAGCCGCGGCTCGAGGAACTGCGGCAGGCCTGCGACCACCTGGGGTTCGAGCTGGAACAAACCGCGCCCAACGGCCTGGAGAAGATCACTCCGAAAACCCGCTCCCAGGACCCCGCTTACTGGGCCGGCTGTGTCCAGCGCATCGCCGACTGCCTGAGACGCCATCGCCCCCGCGCGATCTTCTGTCCCCACGACGCCGACTACAACGGCACCCATATCGGCACGCATTTCCTGGCGATGGACGCGCTGCGGACGATGCCGCCCGACTTCGCCTGCGCGCTGGTCGAAAACGAGTTCTGGGCGCCGATGGCCGGACCGAACCTGATGGTGGAGCTGGCCCCGAAGGACGTGGCGGACATGATCGCGGCCCTGTCCTTCCATGTGGGCGAGGTCCAGCGCAATCCGTATCACCTGAGCCTGCCGGCCTGGCTGATGGACAACGTCCGCCGCGGGGCCGAAGTGGTGGGCGGACAGGGCGGGGCCGCGCCCAGCTTTCACTTCGCCACCCTCTACCGCCTGCGCCAGTGGAAGGATGGAAAGGCGGCCGCGACCTTCGCGGGCGGCCGGACCCTGACCGCCCAGGACAACCCCGCCCAGTGCATCCCCTCGGCATAAAGAAGCTGGATGCGCCCCAATTGCAGGCGCTGGGCGCGCCGCAAAAGGGCGGGGCCCAGCAGATCGAGGACTGGCTGCGGGGCCTGCTCTGCCGGGGAGCGCTACGGCTGAGCCCCGGGCTG
>JAKLEJ010000647.1 GCA_022711695.1 Verrucomicrobiota bacterium
GGCATCCGCGTCAGCCTTGGGCACACCAATGCGCCGGCCGAGATCCTGCGGGCCGCTGTCGAGGTCGGGGCCACCGGGTTCACTCATTTCGGCAATGCCTGCCCGGTGGCCCTGGATCGCCGCGACAACATTCTCTGGCGCGTGGCCGATCTTCCCGGGTTGACGCGAAGCCTGATTCCCGACACCCACCACGTGGCCCCGGCGCTCTTCCGCGCGGCCCATCGGCTCTTCGATCCCGGAAGCGTCTTCTATGTGTCGGACACCACTTCGGCCGGGGGCGCCCCTCCGGGCCGGTTCAAGCTGGGTGGATTGGTGGTGGACGTGGGGCCCGATCAGGTGGTGCGCCGGCCCGGCAGCGGGCAGTTTGCGGGATCGGCCCTTCGTCCGCTGGACGGCGTCTTTCGGGCGGCGGCCATGCTGGGCGAGCCGTGGCAGAAGACGTGGGAGCGCTATTCCACCGTGCCGGAGCGGTTCATGGGACTGCCTCCCTCCGGGTTATGGTGCCTCCTGGAGTTCGACGGCGGAGTCGAGCCTGGCTCGACTCCGCGCGTGCGAATGATCGGATCGGCGGCCGTTTGACCGAAGACCGCCGTCGGGCGTTGTTTGTTCTCGGGCGCGACCGCTTACTGAAGCTTCTTCCTGGCCGCCTCAGGCAACGTTACCTTGGTGGCGTCCACATCCTTGATTTCGACCGTGGTGGTGCGGTTGACTTCCATTTCCTGGCCGTCCTGCCCGAAAGCGACGGTTCCCTGGGTGTTGAGCTGGTATTTGGCGAGCAGCCCGTCCTTGATCCAGAACTTCACCCAGCCCTTGGCGTTCTTGGCTTCGGGGCCGGAGGCGCCCCGGCGAAAGCGTCCAAAGATCTCTTTGACCGCTTCCTCCGACAGATCTCCCGAGTAAAGCCCGCCCTCGCCGGCCTTGAGCTCCTTGGCTTTGCCGGCCAGGAACTCCGCCTCGGCGGCTGGCGCTTTCATGTCCAGCACCCGCTTGGCCATGCGCGCCGGGCGCTCCTCCATTTCTTCGGGCGTCTTCCACTCGCCTTCCCGGAGCACGGCTACTTTGGTCCCCTTGAGGGCGGCTTCGCTCTCGTTCTCCCCGAAGATCATCTTGAGATGGGTGAACCCGCCTTTCTCGGTCTTGCCCTCCGTGCTCATCTGGAAGCCCTGGCTGTCGCCTTCCGGTTTGTTCTGCAGGGTCCACGAGTAGCTGGCTTTCTCGGCGAGCTTGGCCGCCGCGCTCTTGACCTTGGCGGCGGCGGCGGAGTCCGCCGCCGGGAGTGACGCCGCGCAAAGCGCGGCCAGGCTGAACCACAGGATTCGTTTCATGGCATGTTTTGGTTGGGGGTTGACCGCAGGCGAACGCGCTTCCCGGGCGGGGTTTTACACGTCGCAGATCTCGATGGCCTTCTTCAGCGAAACCAGCGGGTCCTGCCGGGGCACGAATTCCTGCCCCACGAACCCCTTGTAGCCGGTGGCCGCGATCGCTTTCATCACCGCCGGGTAGTAAATCTCCTGGGTGTCGTCGATCTCGTTGCGCCCCGGGTTGCCGCCGGTGTGGTAGTGCCCGAAATACGCGGCGTTCTCCTTGATCGTGCGGATGATGTCCCCCTCCATGATCTGCATGTGGTAGATGTCATAGAGCAGCTTGAGGCGCTCCGAGCCCACCCGCTTGCACACCTCCACGCCCCAGGCGCTGTGGTCGGCCATGTAATCCTTGTGGTTCACCTTGCTGTTGAGCAGCTCGAGGATGATGGTGACCTTGTGTTTCTCGGCCACGCCCACGATCCGCTTCAGCCCTTTCACGCAGTTCTCCAGTCCCTGCTCGTCGCTCATGCCGCGGCGGTTGCCCGAGAAGGTGATGATGTTCGGGAACCCGTTCTCGGCCACCTCCGGGATGGCTTTCTCGAATTTCCCTACCAGGTCG
>JAKLEJ010000648.1 GCA_022711695.1 Verrucomicrobiota bacterium
CCGTTTCACCTCCGGTTGCCCCGGCGCCTGCCGAAGCGTACCCAACGGCGATTCAAATGCTGCTGGACCGTGGAGGTCGGCTGGCCGGGCGCGGGGTGGTAGGCGATTTGCCCTTCTGGACGATCGAGACTCCGGCTGGCCAGCAGACCTATGTCACCAGCCCGCGCGGCTTGATGATCCGGGGGCAGGTGTACGACTCCGGTGGGTTGCTCAAGCTCGATACCACGGCGGCGGTCCCCCCCTGTGTCAGGATAGATGTCGCCTCCTCTTTGAGGAGTCGTGTACCGTAGCGGGGGTCCCGATCTGTCTGAGATGAATCACTGATGAAGTCCTATCCCCAAGAATTGAAAGATCGCCTGACGGCCCGCATGCTGGCGCCGCACAACGAATCGATCACGGCGTTGGCCCGGGAGACGCAGATCCCGAAGGACACCCTGTACGGCTGGCGCGCGATCGCTCTGGGTCGGGTCAACCCGACTCCCGCTGCGGAGCCAGCCTCCGGTGCGGCCCCGAGCAGCGACGTCAAGTTCGCCATCGTGGTCGAGACCGCTCGCCTGAACGAGCACGAGCTGGGCGAGTATTGCCGCACGAAGGGCCTCTATGTCCAGCAGGTGCAGGCTTGGCGGGAGCGCTGTAGCGCCGCCAACGCCGCCGCGCCCAGCCGCGCCGGACAGGAACAGGCCCGCGAGCAGGCCCGCGAGATCCGCCACCTCCGTGGCGAGTTGCAGCGCAAGGACCAGGCCCTGGCCGAGGCGGCGGCGCTGCTGTTGCTCCAAAAAAAAGTCCAAGCCCGCTGGGGCGCGGGCGCGGCGGCAAGCTCGACCTCGCGGAGCGTCAGCAAGTGATCGCCTGGATCGACCACGCCTGTGCTGCCGGTGCCCGTCGCGAGCCCGCCTGCGCGGTGCTGGGGCTGACCCTGCGCCGCGTGCAGCGCTGGGTCGAGGACGGGGCGATCAAGACCGATGGCCGCCAGGCGGCGGCCCAGCGCCGCATTCCCGCCAACGCCCTCACCCCGGACGAGCGGGCGCGGATCTTGGCGGTGGTCAACCGCCCGACGTTCGCCGATCTCTCCCCCCAGCAGATCGTGCCGCGACTGGCCGACCAAGGCGAATACCTGGCGTCGGAATCCACCGTCTACCGCATTCTGCGCGAGGAGCGGCAACTGGCCCCCCGCGGCAAAGCGCACCCGGCCACCCACCGGCGTCCCGATCCCCGGGTGGCCACCGGCCCGAACCAGATTTGGACTTGGGACATTACCTACCTGGCCACCCCCGTGCGCGGCGCCTTCTTCTACCTCTACCTCATCCTCGATCTCTTCAGCCGCAAGATCGTCGGCTGGGAGGTCCACGCGGAGGAGTCGGCGCTCCACGCGGCGCAGTTGTTCCGTTTGGCGTATCTGCGCGAGGAGGTGGACGGCGATGCACTGACCCTGCATTCCGACAACGGCGCGCCGATGAAAGGGGCCACGATGCTGGCCACCCTGCAACGCCTGGGGGTGGTCCCCTCCTTCAGCCGCCCTGCCGTCAGCAACGACAACCCGTACTCGGAAGCCCTGTTCCGCACCCTCAAATACACCCCCGCCTATCCCGAGGGGCCGTTCGCCAGCCTCGAAGCCGCGCGGGCCTGGGTCGCCCGCTTCGTGCCCTGGTACAACGAGCAGCACCGCCACAGCGCCATCCGGTTCGTCACTCCGGGCCAACGTCATCGCGGGGAGGAGGTCGAGGTGCTGCGACAACGCGCCGCCGTCTATGAAGCCGCCAAGGCGCAACATCCGCTCCGCTGGTCCGGCAACATCCGTAACTGGCAGCCCGTCGGCCCGGTGTCGCTCAACCCGGGAAAACCGTCGGCTCAGGAGGTCTGCAACTCAAACAACGTCGCATAGCTGACGCGACAACTTCCTTGACACCTACCGAAGGT
>JAKLEJ010000649.1 GCA_022711695.1 Verrucomicrobiota bacterium
AGATCAGGATTTCGCGGGGCCGCAGCAAGGAGACCATCCGAATCTGGCGGGCCAGCAAGGAGCCGCCGCGGCAGTCGAGAAAGGCCTTGTCGCGGCCCATGCGCGAGGAATCGCCTCCGGCCAGGATGACCGCGCTGAAGTTCATGCCGGGGCTGGAATGTCGCGGCGGAGGAAACCGGTGGTGAGGATGCAGGCGCGCAGCCCGCCGCGGCCGCGGAGCCAGTGCTCGGCGCGCTCATCGCCAAAGGCCCGGTTCATCCAGGAACAGGGGCGGCATTCCTCGACACCGGCGAACCGAACGCCCTGCAGGACGAATTCACACCCCACCAGGCGGTTCAGGTCCGCCCCCTCGGTCATGACATTGCGGCGGGTGGCCTGCGGCAAGACGGCCGGCAGGGCCAGGTCCCGAGCCATGGCTTCGAGGACCTCCCACGCGAAAAAGGTGATCTGCCCCTTGTACTGCTCCTTGTAATCGAAGAACCGGTCGCCGCGAAGGCCGCGTCCGGCCACGCACTCCACCTCGGCGACTTCAATCAAGGGGTGCTCGCCGGCGGGCTGGCCATGATGTCCGAAGTAGTTGTGGCCCGGCGAAACAAAGATGTGGCGAACTCGAAACACAGCGCTATTTTCGCTCCTCGAACTGGTTGCGCAATTGCGGAGTGGCCTGGCGCATGAGACGGTAAACGACCCAGTGGAGCCAGGCCAGGCTGACGAGAGTGACGAGAAAAAGAATGGCAAAGGTCGTCTGAGGAATGCCGGTGGCCTTGAACGCGTAGGCGAAGAGCGGCGGCAGGAAGAAGCCTCCGAGCGCCCCCAGGAGGCCGACCAACCCGCCGACGGCCCCGACGTCGCGCGGAAAATACTCCGGAATGTACTTGTACACGGCGGCCTTGCCGATGCCCATGCCGCAGCCCACGACGAAGACGAGAAAGGTGAACAGGCCGGGGCCCATGACAAAGCGCAGGGTCTCGATCCGGCCGCCTTCCCGAAGGGTCTCCGGCACGTAGAACACGACATGCCCCTGGGGCGCGGCCAGGAACAGCAGCGCCAGGAGCATGGACCCAAACACCCAGTACATGATGCGGCGGGCGCCGAACTTGTCCGACAGCCAGCCGCCCAAGGGCCGCAGCAGGCTGGCCGGGAAGATGAACAGGGCCGTGAGCAGGGCGGCCTTCTGGAGCGGCATGCCAAAGACATCCACGTAATACTTGGGCAGCCAGACCGACAGCGCCACATAGGCGCCAAACACCACCACGTAATAGAGACTGAACCGCCACACCCGCACCTGGCGGAGCGGCTGCAGCAGTTCCCTCAGGGGACGGCCCGCGCCGGGCCGATGGTCCTGCGCCGGCGTCAGAAACCAGATCGCCGCCGCCATGCCCAGCAGCAGCACGCCATAGAGAAACGGAATAAAGCGCCAGCCCCCGGGAATCACGCCGCCCAAAAAGCCGGCGGCGGGGGCGACGGCGATCAGCGTCGGGCCGATGAACTTGGTCACCGACGCGCCCACGTTGCCCGCGCCAAACACCCCCAGGGCAAACCCCTGGCGCTGGCGCGGGAACCAGGCCGAGTTCCAAGCGATGCCGACGGAAAAGGCATTGCCCGCCATGCCCACCAGGAACGCATAGACCATCAGCTCGTTGAAGGAAGCGGCGCGGCTGACCAGGAATGCCGGAATGGCGGTGGCGCCGACCAGCAGCGTCATGACCCGGCGGCCGCCGAAGCGGTCAGTCCAAAGGCCGAACAGCAATCGCCAAATCGAGCCGTTGAGAATGGCGATGGCCGTCAGCCAACCGAACTGCACCTCGGTGAGGCCGAATTCCTTGCGAATGGGAATGCCCAGCACCCCGAACATGAGCCAGACGGCGAACATCAGGGTGAACCCGACGGTGGAGATCACGAGCACCCGGA
>JAKLEJ010000065.1 GCA_022711695.1 Verrucomicrobiota bacterium
CCCCAGCGCCATGCCGGCGGCCATCCGCCGCAGCGGGCTCACGCGCAGACCCAGCCGCTCCAGCAGCGGGTAGAGGCCAAACGTAAACACGGGGATCATGATCACCACCAGCAGCGGGCCCAGGGTCTGGATGCGCGCCGCATCGAACCGCAGGGCGTAATTCCCCGGCAAGCCCGGGTCGATGCTGAAGAACAGCTTGAGCGCCGGGGCCAGCCAGCCCCAGTGTTCGGGAGCGAGCCGGAAGCTGAACAGGGTTAGCTCGGCCATGCGTTTGCCCTGGATCACCCAAGTGGTGCTGGTCTGGTCGAAGAGCGCCCAGAACATCGGCACGGTGGAGAAGATCATCAGGATGGCGGCGACCGCCCGGGCCGCCTCGATCTCGCGGGCGTTGAACCGGTCCCGGGCCAGGTCCAGGAACGGTTGCCCGGGCTGCCGGGCGCGGCGGTTCGTCCAGGCCCGCCACCAAACCCGCACCACGGCCGCCGCTCCCGCGCCCTCCCGGATCGGCGCCCGCACGTAGCGTTTCCGCCCCAGCCAGAAGACCAGCGTCGCCAAAAGCATGAAGAACCCCGGCACGCCGAACGCCCACTGGTAGCCGTAGTTCTCGCGGATCGTCGGAATGATCCCGAAAGCGAAGAAACAGCCCAGGTTGATCGCCCAGTAGAACAGCCCATAAACCCTGGGCAGGAGATGTTGCTGGTGCGGGCCAAACTGGTCGCCCACAAATGCCGAGACGCACGGCTTGATGCCACCCGAGCCGATGGCGATGAGCGCCAGCCCCAGGAGGAGACCGGGATGGCTGCCCACCGTCAGTGCCAGCGCCACGTTGCCGAGGCAATAAACCAGCGAGATGTAGAGGATCGTCCGGTATCGCCCCCACCAATGATCGGCGATCCAGGCGCCGATCAGCGGCATGGAATAGACCGCCGCGTAGAACAAGTGCCCCACCGTGGTGGCGTCGGCTTTGGACATCCGCATCAGCTCGCTCGTCATGTAGAGCGTGAGGATGGCCCGCATTCCGTAGTAGCTGAACCGTTCGCAAGCCTCGTTGCCGACGATGAAGAACGTCTGCGACGGCAGCTTGTTGGCTGCCTTTGGCGAGAGAGGGTTCGCGCCGCTTGCGTCCATGTGTGCCGGGCGTCGTAGCGGCTTTGGCGGCCGCTGGCCAGCAAAAAGCGCCGCCGCCCTCGTAAACGGGCCGGTCGGCCAACCGGGCAATTCCCCTGAATGTGGTCAACCCCGCCGTGCATTCCCTGTCTCATATGCGACAGGGAATGTACGGCCTGCGGTGGGAAGAAACCGGCAAGGGTGCCTTGCGCGCCGGGCGTGAGCAGTCTAAGTTTGCATACAGACACGAAAGGCATGCCTATGAAGACGAAAGACAAACCGGGCGTGGCCCAGCCGAAGCCTTTCACCCCGGGTGTGACCAAGGGCATGGTTCGCGAGCATGCGTATCACCTCTACCGGGACAAGCTCGACCGGGGCGCCCTGAGCCTCGAGGATTGGGTCCTGGCGGAGAAAGACATGGTCGCGACGATGGAGGCTGAGGGGCAGGTCTCACGGTAGCCGGGCGGCGTCCGGCGCGCGGATGAACGAAGCGCCCCTGGCGGCAGCCAGCGGGATCAGCCGCGGTGTTGGCGCGCGCCGGCAGGCCGCAGGAACTCCGCCGCGAATCGGCTTGCTAGTCCGCAGGCGGACGGTTAGAAGCTGGCGCACACATGATGAACGCCAGCACTGCATCGTCCTCTTCCGCAAGCCGATTTCTATACCTGTTGGTCGTCTGCCTGGTGGCCGCGCTGGGCGGATTGCTTTTCGGGTTCGACACCGCCGTCATCTCGGGGACGGTGGGTTTCTTTCAGGCGGAGTTCAAGCTGAGCGCCGCCGGCACCGGCTGGGTGGCCAGCTCGGCGCTGGTGGGGTGCTTCTTCGGGGCGTTGCTGGCCGGCGCTCTCAGCGACCGCTTCGGGCGCAAGAAGGTGCTGCTGCTGGCGGCCCTGTTCTTCACCGTTTCGGCCGCGTGGTGCGGCATCGCCCGAACCCCGACGGACCTGGTGCTGGCGCGGTTGGTGGGGGGGCTGGGGATTGGCATCGCGTCGCTGATCTCGCCGCTCTATATCGCCGAGATCTCGCCGCCCCGGATTCGAGGGATGCTGGTGGCCCTGCAACAACTGGCCATCGTTCTGGGCATCCTGGGCGCGTTCTTCAGCAACAGCGTGGTGCTGCACACCGACCTGAGCGAAGCCGCCAAGTGGCGCTGGATGTTCGCCATCGGCGCGTTCCCCGCGATCGCGTTCCTGGTGCTGATTCTGCCCGTGCCGGAGAGCCCGCGCTGGCTGATCAAGCAGGGATTGGCCTCCCGCGCCCAGGGGATACTCGCCCGGGTGGCCGGCGATGCCGAGGCCCGGGCCGAGATGGCCCGCATCAGCGAGGCCATCGCGCAGGAGGGCGGGAGCTTTGGCGACCTGTTCAAGCCCGGCACCCTGCGGGCTTTGTTCGTCGGGGTGACGCTGATGACTTTTACCCAGGTCACCGGCATCAACGCCATCATGTATTACGCGCCGGAGGTCTTCAAACAGGCCGGCTCCGGGGCGGCGGCCGCCTTCAACGACACCGTCTGGGTGGGGCTGACCAACCTGGTGTTCACGCTGCTCTCGATGGCGGTGGTGGATCGCCTGGGCCGCAAGCCGCTCCTGTTGATCGGTTCCGCGTGCATGGGGCTGGCGCTGGCGTTTGTGGGATACTCCTTTTATGCGCGGCTCTCGGGCCTGCCGGTGCTCCTGGGGGTGGTGGCTTATGTGGGCAGCTTCGCCTTCTCGATGGGCGTGGTCGGGTGGGTTCTGGTCTCCGAGATCTATCCCACGCGCGTCCGGGGCCGGGCCATGTCCTTTGCCACCGGGGCGGTGTGGGCGGCGTGCTTCCTCGTTTCGCAGACCTTCCCCATCTTTAAGGAGATCAGCATTGCCGGCACCTTCTGGGGCTATGGGCTTCTCTGCATCGCGGCCTTCGTCTTCGTGTGGCTCTTTGTCCCCGAGACCAAGGGCCGGTCGCTCGAGGAAATCGAGCGGTCCTGGGCCGGTCCTCGTTGAGCCGCTCCCGTGCCGGGCCGGGCGGATTCAGAAAGTTGCTTTTCCCTCTGGCGGGTTTTGGCATACTGCGGGGACGACGACAATGAAAGCGAAGTTGAAATCGATTGAAGGGTCCATCACGGCGCCGAAGGGCTTTCTGGCCTCCGGGGTGTTTTGCGACATTAAACGGTTGGGAACGGGCAAGGGCTCGAACAAGGGGCGCAAGCGCGATCTGGCGCTGCTGGTTTCGGAGACGCCGGCCGTGGCGGCCGGCATGTTTACCACCAACCAGGTGTGCGCCGCGCCGGTGAAAGTCTGCATCCCGCGGGTGGCCAAAGGCCGGGCCCAGGCCGTGGTGGCCAACTCGGGCAACGCCAACGCCTGCACCGGGCGGCAGGGCATGAAGGACGCGATCGAGATGACCCGGGCGGCGGCGGCGGCGTTTCATCTGCCGGCCGAGCAGGTCCTGGTGGCGTCCACAGGGCGCATCGGGGTGTGCCTGCCCATGGACAACTTGCGCGCGGGCATCCGGCAGGCCAGCCAGTTGCTCGGGCACGGGCCGGAGCACGCCGCCGAGGCCGCCGAAGCCATCCTTACCAGCGACTCCCGCCCGAAACAGGTGGCCGTCGAGTTCAAGCTCGGGGGAAAGACGGTTCGTTTGGGGGGCATCTGCAAAGGCGCGGGCATGATCCAGCCCGGCATGAGCATGTCCGGCAAGCGGCCCGCCGCCCGCCAACTTCATGCCACCATGCTTTGCTTCCTCACCACCGACGCCGCCATCGAGCGGGCGCCGCTGCAGGCGGCCCTGCAGGAGGCGGTCGCGCAGAGCTTTAATCGCGTGACTGTGGACGGCGACATGAGCACCAACGACACCGTGCTCATCCTGGCGAACGGCCTGGCGGAAAACGCTCCCCTGGCCAGCGTTCGCGCCAAGGAATTCCAGGTCTTCCAAGCCGCCCTCAACCAAGTCTGTCTCGAACTGGCCCGCATGATCGTGCGCGATGGCGAAGGCGTGACCCGCATGGTGACCCTCCGGCTGAGCGGCGCGCGCAGCTACACCGACGCCGACGCCGCCGTCCGGGCGGTGGCCAACAGCGCCCTGGTGAAGACCAGTTGGTGCGGCGGCGATCCCAACTGGGGCCGCATCATCGACGCCCTGGGCTACAGCGCCGCCACCGTCGTCGAGGAGAAGGTGGACATCGGCTACAGCGCGCCCGGCGCGAAGAAGGTGATCTGGAGCCTGCGCCGCGGGCAGCCCACCGGCGTTTCCTTCAAGACCCTGTGCCAGGCCGCAGCGCCGCGCGAGTTCGACCTGCACATCCGCCTGAACCTGGGCCGGGCCGGGGCCATCCTCTATGCCGCCGACCTGACCGAGGCTTACGTGGATTTCAACAAGGGCGATGTAAGCAACCCGGCCAGCCTCGGCGGCTGAGCCGGCGGCCCCAGGCCCGACGCGCTTCGGCGGCAACCCCACCCGTGCTATGAACCGACTCATCTCGAAAGCGGAAATCCTCCTCGAGGCGCTGCCCTACATTCAGAAGTTCAGCGGCGCCACGTTTGTGATCAAGTACGGCGGCAGCTTCATGGACTCGCCCGACGCGTCGGTGCGGCAGGGGGTGGCGCGCGACATCGTCTTCCTCGAAGCGGTCGAGGTCAACCCGGTGGTGGTCCACGGAGGCGGCAAGGCCATCACCCGGGCCATGGAGAAAGCCGGGCTCAAGGCCAGCTTCGTCCAGGGCATGCGCGTCACGGATGAGGCCACGGTCGAGGTGGTGGATCGGGTGCTCTCGCGCGAGATCAATCCCGACATCGTCACCACCATCAGTTCGCTGGGCGGCCAGGCCCGCGGCTTTGCCGGCACGGACATTTTCACCTGCCGCCGGATGCTGGCCCGGGGCGCGGCGGGCGAAGAGGTGGACCTGGGCTTCGTGGGCGAGGTGGTGGGCGTGAACACCGCCCCCCTCCTCGAATGCATCGCCAAGGGAATCACCCCCGTCATCAGCCCCACCGCTCGCGGCGAGGACGGCCGCGTCTATAACTGCAATGCCGACGTCGCCGCGGCTCGCGCCGCCATCGCCCTCAAGGCCCGGCGCCTGGTCTTCATGAGCGACGTGCCGGGCCTCCTGCGCGATCCCAAGGACCCCGCCACCCTCATCCCGCACCTGCGCTCCAGCGAGGTGGACGGCCTGAAGAAGACCGGCGTGGTGGACAAGGGCATGATCCCGAAGGTGGACAGCGCGGTGGCGGCCATCAAGGCGGGCGTGGACAAGGTTTCGTTCGTCGATGGCCGGGTCGAGCACGCCGTCCTGCTCGAAATTTTCACCGACGAAGGCCTGGGCACCGAAGTGGTGCGGTAGCGTCCTTACGTCGACGGGCAGGCGCGCTTCCCCCGCGCGGTCAACTGGCCGAAGCCCGCCGCGCCCACCGGAGCTTGGCCCCGGCGGAGCGTGGATTGCCAAACCGTTCCGCAGCCGTGGCGCGGATCACCTCGTTGGAGACCGCTTCGTAGGCCCCCGCGCTCAGCCCGGCGGCGAAGAACTTCTTGACCCGGCGATCCTCGCCCGAATGGAAGGTCAGGACGGCCGCCCGGCCTCCAGGCTTCAGACAGTCGGGCAGCCGCCGCAAAAACGTCTCGAGCGCCGAAAACTCGTCGTTGACTGCAATCCGCAGGGCCTGGAAGACGCGCCTGGTGGATAACTCCAGAGCCTCTCCCTGCAGACGGGGCAGGGCGGTCCGCACTGCGCTCGCCAGGTCGAGTGTCGAGGCGAAGGTCCGCCCGGCCAGGGCCGCTCCCAAATAGGCCGCGTGCGGTTCGTCCGCGTTGGCCTCCAGCAACTCGACCAGGGCCTGGGGCTGGAGCCTTTCGAGCAGGCCCGAGGCGGGGAGCCCGCGCTGCGGGTTCATGCGCATGTCCAGCGGGCCGTCTTCCTTCATCGAGAACCCCCGGGCCGGATCGTCCAGTTGCATCGACGACACCCCCAGATCGGCCAGGATGCAGTCTGCCCCCTCCAGGCCTTCAGCGGCCAGGACCTGGGCCAGGCCGGCGAAGTTCACGCGGCGCACAATCAGGGTCTCGGCGCCGTGGCCCAGCGCCCGCAGCCGCGCTTCCGTTTTCGGCAACTCCAGCGGGTCCGCGTCCAGACCGAGCAAGCGTCCTCCCGGCTGGAGGCGGGCGAGGAGTTCGGCGGCGTGCCCGCCGTAGCCGAGCGTGCAATCGACGGCCGTGTCTCCCGCTCGGGGCGCGAGCGCCTCGAGCACCTCGCCTACCATGATGGGCCGGTGCGCGCCCGCGGGCGTCTTTCCGGACGCCAGCACCTTTGCCACCGTCTCCGGATAACGCTCGGGTTGGCGCTCCTTGTACTTGTCCTCGAAGCGCCGCGGATTCCGTCCGGAATACCGCGGCCGGCGGCGGTGCGGTCCCGTCGGCGCGGGCGGCGGGCTCTGGTCGTGCGGCTCGCTCACAGCTCGTTGTACTTGCGATTGGACCCCCGCGCCTTGGCCACCGGGTAGCGCTGCTCGTTGCGCTCCAGCTTCTCGCACATGGCTTTGCCAAGATCGATCCCGAGATTGTCCGCCATCTCGAACAGCAGGATGGCCACATCGGCGATTTCGTCGGCGATCGCTTCCCGGCGCTCGCGCGCGCGCCTGCGCGCCTGCTTGCCGTCCAGCCAGACAAAATGCTGCAGCAGTTCGCCGGCCTCCGCGGTGATCGCCACGGCCAGGTCTTTCGGCCCGTGAAACTGCAGCCAATCCCGGGCGTCGCGAAAGGCCCGGATTTCCGCCGTCAACGTCTTGATGGTCTCGGCCATGGCGTTCAGGTGGCGGGGACGGGACGCGCGGCCGGCTGTTTGAAGTGGCGGTCGGCGAACTTCAGGTATTGCTGCCAGTCGTAATCGGTCACGTCGTGTTTGCCGGTGCGGATGTGATAGCCGATGAACTCGCCGACGGGCTGGTTGACGGCGGGCATGTCCGCGACGCCCAGGCCAGCCCGGCCAAAGAGGGCATAGACCGGCTCGGCGTGCTTGGCGGCCAGGAACTCGCCGCGCGGGTCGGCCCACTTGTCGTCCTCGGCGCTGGCCACGTACACCGGCCGCGGCGCCATCAGCGCGATCAACTCGTGCTGGTCCATCGGCAGCGACGATTCGCGCCCGCTGTATTCCTTGAATTTCCCGCAAAACCAGTGGGGGAAGCTCCGGTTGATGATCTCGGTCGTTTCGCCGTAGTCGCGCCGGGCCAGCGCGGCGCCGCCTTCGCCGGAATCGTTCGAGATCACGATGGCGAACCGCTCGTCCTGGGCGCCGGCCCAGAGCGCGGTCTTGCCCAGCCGGGAGTGGCCCATCACCGCCACCCGCTTGGCGTCCACGGCCTTTTCCGTTTCCAGGTAATCCAGCGCCCGGCTCAACCCCCAGGCCCAGGCCCCGATCGCTCCCCAGGCGTCCGGCTTGAATTGCGTGCCCGCCCCGTCCTTGCTCAAGGCCGCCCGCACTCCTGTCTTCCAGCCTTCGGCGAAATCCGGCTCCAGGTCCCCGTAATACACCGTGGCCAGGGCGTAGCCGCGCTCCAGGATGGCGTCCACGGCCCAGCGGCGCGCTTCGCTCCCGCGGCCCGCCTCGGTGGCCCGGTTGTTGACCACGGCGCCATCCTTGGTGTCGCGCATCCAGCGCTCGGGCAGGCGGATGCCCGGGTCCGCGTTCACGGCGTGGTTCCCGCCGAAGTTCATCCCCAGGAACGCGGGCGCGGGTTTGGCCGCCTGGTTGGGCACGTAGAGCAGCACATCCATGAACGGGCCGTTGGTCTTGCCGGTGAGCCACACGCGCGTTTGCCTGCGGGTCGCTTTGCCGCCCAGCGCCTGCGCATCGACCGAGAGCGTTTCGAACCTCATCCCTTTGGGCCGCCCGGGGCTCCGCCCGTACATTTGTGTCTGGAACAACTCGAGGACCTCCGGGCGCCGCTTGCTCACCCACGTCTTGGCGTCGGTCACCTTGGCTCCGTTGTTCCGCAACAGCGGGTCCGGCAGGGGTTGGCTGCCGGCCTTGGCCTCGTCGTAGTTGGCCGGTCGGGGTTGGGTTGCGGCCAGTGCGGGGCCGCCCAGGAACGCGCTCAGCGCCAGCGCCGCCAGGGCGCGCCCGGAAAGCTGGAGAATCGATTTCATGGCCCAAAGCCTAGCCCGATCGCGCGCTGCTGGCAACCTCGCGTCGGCCCCCCAAATCCGGGCCGACATGGATTCTGTATGGGTGTCTCCGGCCGGAGGCCGGAACAGGTGAATCCGCGCATCTTCCGCGCCGCGAGCCGGCTGCGCATGGAGTAATGGCTGTCGCCGCTTTGCCCCGGTGACGTTAAGCGCAGATTCACGAAACTCGGGAAGGGGCTTGCCACGCGCGCGTCCTCTGCCATAGTATTTGCCTGGCAGCGGGAACCTCCCTGTTCCTGGCTGCGCAAACTGCTGATGGAGAGGTGGCCGAGTGGCTGAAGGCGACGGTTTGCTAAACCGTTATACGGGTAAAACCGTATCGGGGGTTCGAATCCCCCCCTCTCCGCCAGATTCAATCCAACCAATAGAATCAGGCGTTCCGTGATATTCCGAGCGGTTCAGACTGTCGAAAACGTATGTAAACCGTATTCAAACCCGCTGAATCGGCCACGGTGGTTCATTCCTGCGCAAGGACGGTCAAGCGGCGGTCTGGTGACTGGTTAATAGATGAGGGGCTCCAACATCGCTCCCCTGTGAGCGTTCCTCGAAATTATTTCCCAGCGGCATCGCTACGCTCTTGGAGGGCAGCCTTGGCCTCGACATCGCCTTGGGCGAACGGGCACGGACAGCAGTCGAGGCCCGGCCGTGAAGAGGGACCGCAGAATCAGGTGTATTGGGGGTGAGCGCCGTTGGCGTGGACGTTGGAGCCGGCGACGACGGCGGAGGCGAAGTAATCGACCACCTTCAACCGCAGCTTACGACAACCTTCGGCAAAGCTGAAGGAGGCCAGGATGGCGCGCACCAGAAGGAGCAGACCGCCCAGGCAAGACATGACCCAAGCGACGAAGACCAGGGAGAGAATGGGCCGGTCGTTCATGAAGGCGCTCCAGGCGGCGCGGCGGAAGCGGGCCAGGAGTTCGTTGACCACGGGCTGTTGTTTGACTTCCTTCTCGATCTCGGTCCAGCGGCGGGTGTATTCGCTGGAACGGCGCCAGAATCGCCAGGGGACAGTCCATCTGTCACAGGCCTGGGATCGAAGCATGACAGGATAGAGGTGGTCGTGGGTGCAATGGCCAAGGCGGATCTTGCCGGTGCTCATGAGGCGGTCCATCTCGAGAACGACGCGGGCGAGTTCGAGGCGCGCGGCGGCGAGGCGGCGGCGATGAGCGGCGCGCTGGACGCGCAGAACGCTAATCGCTACGATAACCATGGCTGTTATGGCCAAGATGCTCATAATCAGGTATTCGGCACAGAGTCCGATTTCTTTAGCTGGTGCTTGCTGGGGTCGGAGAAGCGATCAAGCTGATCGTGCAAGCGTGAGATGCGCTGGTCGCGCTCCTCCAGTTGCTTGCACATATCCTTTTCGCGTTCGGCCTCCAGCTTCTCGCGTTCGCGGTTCTCCTTGGAGACGAGCTTCGCGCTAAAATACATGCAAGCAGCTCCGAAGACCATCCCCACCATCATTCCGAGGGGAAACTTGCCTTGTTGTGAGAGAACGTCAAGTAAATCCTTGACCCAGCTCGGAGATGCGGAGGGTGCGCCCATATGACGTATGGAGGCGGAGGGTGCCCAAGAGGACGGGGCATGTCAACGAGGAAACGCAAGGTAGCCTGCGGGCGCGGGCCTGGGGCAGGAAGCGGCGGGGCTCAGTGAAGGTGGCAGGGCGACTTGACCTTGAGCAGATTCGACGTGCGGCCTCGCTCGTAGCCGTCAACGGCCGGGGCGCGGAGCCTGAGGCCCTCGCCGCCAGCCTGGGTGACGCGAAAGTATTCCGCCCGAAGTTGGGCGCGGGAGCGACAGGTTGTCCACGTCACACATTCGGCATGACGAGCCCCCGCCAGGGCCTTCCGTGCCGCCGCCATTCGATCTGGCCACGTTCCGGGGGCCTGCGGGGAATCGAACACCATGAGTCGAAGGTGGCGAGCCCAGCGCCCGTGCTGGACGGCAAGGCGGGCCGTTTGCAGGTTCCCCCGGCAAGCCCATACCTCGCCGTCCAGGGCAACGCCCTCGGGCAGCCCCGCCGTGAACCATGCCGGGGCCTCGATCACCTTGCCGCCACGAGTCCAGAGCCGGGAGCCATCCCAGTAGGCCCGGCAGCCGTCGAGCTTCTCGGACACGAGCCAGCCTCGCGGGTCAATCCCCCGGTAGTCGCGGCCCAAGGTCATGTCGGCTTCCGAGATCATGGCCGCCTCACAGGGATTCGAGGAACAACCGGCGAGCGCCGGGCAAGTTGTCTGTCGAGTCGATTTCATCGCGTTTCTTGGCGGGGGTGTCAATCCCCGGTTCGGTCCTGATCTTACCAGGGCGGGCGACCAGGGCGGACTACAACCGGAGGGGGATCTTGTAACCCTTCCGGGGTCCGATCTGAGGGCGACCAGGGCGACGGGAAAGGGTGTTCCTGGCGTTCGGCGGGGCGTGGCGGGGGCGTTTGTTCCCCTGGGAGTCCATCGCGGAGGGGTTCAAACCGTCCTGGGGCGTCCTGGGAGGGCGGTCCTGGGCGACCAGGGCGAGGGGTCAACCCTGGCGACCAGGGCAAGGCGAGGCGACCGCGGGGCGTGCAACCTAGTAGACCAGCACCAGCACCGTAGCTTGTTGGGCGGATTTCACGACATCCTCGAATTTGCGGCTCCGCGGATCAGGCTCTTTCAACTTCGCGGCGACCTCGGGCACGGATTCGAGGAAACTCAGCAGAAAGCTGCTCTTTACCGCGTAGTTCACGTTCTCAGGCAGCGAGCCGCTCGTCATCAGAGCCGCCCTCGCATTAAGCTTTGCCGACACAACACCAACTGCATTCCCGCATTCATCCACGAGCGCACCGCCTGAATTGCCGGGTTGCACCGGCACACTGATCTGGAAGTAGCGCGGATCATCCTGTGCACCGGTCAGGGCAGCAATTTCACCTTTGGCCAGCTTGGGCGCGAACCCCTGCAAGCCGATGTTTGGGAAACCGACCGTGGCGACCGAACTGCCCATCTTCACCGTGCGGCTGCTTGCCACTGCGAGAGGCGTGAAATGCCCCTCCGCCTTCAGCAAGGCCAGGTCGTTGGCCGCATCCCCTTTCACCACCTTTGCAGTAATGAGGCCGGCCTCTGTAACCAACCGCACCTGTGCTCCCGGCCCAGCCACGTGCTCATTGGTGATGAGATATCCATCTTCAGTGATAAAAAAGCCGGTACCGGAGGATTCCGGCCGACTCTGGACGATCCCGACGGCTGAACTGTCGCCGCCGGTGGTCGGCACTGCTCGTGGCTTGAAGTCTCGCGCCAGTCTTTGTCCCTCCGCAATCTGGTCGCGGTTCATTCTGGCCTCCACATTACTCACACTCTCCTTCGCACGCTCCTGCCCCTGCGCAGCTGCAAGCAAGAACCATTTGTAGGATTCCACATAGTCTTTCGCCACGCCTTCACCCCTGAAGTAGGAGACGCCCAAATTGTGTTGCGCCACAGCGTAATTCTGCTCCGCAGCCCTGCGAAACCACCTCACTGCCTCCGCCTCGTCCTTGACCACTCCTTGACCGTGCAAGTAGCAGCTGCCCAGATTGTGTTGCGCCACAGCGTGATTTTGCTCCGCAGCCTTGCGGTACCACTTCACTGCCTCCGACTCGTCCTTCGCCACTCCTTGACCCTGCGAATACGTCAAGCCCAGAACAAACTTAGCACCGGAGAGATTCTGCTCCGCAGCCATGCGAAACCACTTCACTGCCTCGGCCTCGTCCTTCGCCACGCCTTCACCCTGCGAGTAGCAGCAGCCCAGATTGTATTGGGCCTCGGCAATACCTTGGTCGGAGGCTTTGCGAAACCACCTCACTGCCTCCGCCTC
>JAKLEJ010000650.1 GCA_022711695.1 Verrucomicrobiota bacterium
GCCCGGCGCCGCCACACGGCCGGCGAAATTGCAGTCGTCAAAGAGGATGGGCATGACGGAGATGCCGTGCCGGTCGGCCGTTTCCAGGAAGGCCGCAAACCGCTTCTTCAGGCCCGCGGCGTCCTCACGCCAGACCACGAAGTTCAGGAACACGCGCACTGTGTTGAAGCCAAGTTCCCGCGCCCAGCCGAGCTCGCGGTCGATGGTTTTGGCGTCATAGGTGTCCCGCTGCCACATTTCCACATCGTTGACCGCGGTGCTGGGCAGGAAATTGCATCCCACCAACCAGGGCTGCGCCCGATGCCAGGCCCAGGCGCGCTCCGGCGTCCACAAACCGGCAGGGGCGGGCGCGGCAGACTCTGCGCAGAGGACTGGCCAAGGCAGGAGGAACGCCGCCAGAAGCGCGCACAGAAGGGCAACCGGGTTTCGTCTCATGGCCCAAACCATAGCCCCCGAGGGCGCTGGCGGTAAATGCAGAAACAAGGGACTTGAATCCGCAAGTCAATCGCCCTGCGTGGTCAACCTCAGCCGTTCTCGAACGCGCAGGGGAGTGCGAACGCGCGCGATGCGATTCAGAGTTATTTCTCGAAGGCCATCACCTCGACCAGGTGGCGGCCGGTGTTGGCGGAGTTGCGGGTTTGGGTGACGCGCAGCCAGCGGGCCTGGCGGGGCGTGAAGACACAGGTGTAGCCTTCGGGCGTGGCCGGCTCGCGGTTGTCCCGGCGGTCCGCCACCCGTTCCCAGCGCTCGCCGTCTGCCGAAAGCTCGACGGTGAATCCGTAGTGGCGGGCATCGGCGTAATAGCCCACCACCACCACGCGGCCGACCGTGACCGGTTGCTCGAAATCCACCTTCCACCAGGCGTCGCCCGGATGGAGCTGAACATCCGTAGCCCAGTAGGCGTCCGGGTTTTTGGCGCGGCCGTCGTTGGCCGCCGACGCGGGAAAGCGCGGCAGCGAGGAGGAACAGGCCGCCGGTCTGCCGGTGGTCAGGCTGGGGGACTCGGGCTTGAAGACGTCGCCATACTTGGCCCAGAGCCGGCGGGCCGCCTCGATGCTGTCGCCGCGGGGTTGACGGGAGTGCGAATCATGGAGATCGGCCCAGCGTTTCTCGAACGCGAAGAGATCTTTGGCGTAGGCGGCTTGGTCGAGAGTCTTTCCGGCGTCCAGGGCCTTCTCGAGGTGGCGGAAGAAGATCTCCCAGCGTTTCAGGTAGAAGCCCTCGAGCATGCCGGACCACTGCCGGCAGGAATAGTCGCGCAGGACCGTTCCGTTGCCCCAGAGCGTGAGCACGCGGCGGGCGTTCCACTCCAGGCGGTCGCGCTCGGCTTCGGTTGCGCCCCAGCGCCGGGCGTCCTCCAGCCAGTTGCCCAGCAGAAACTCGCTCCGGGTGGCCAGCAGGGCGTCGAGATCGCGGATGAGGCTGATCATTCTGTCGGAGGCCTGGCGAAGGGCCGCGCGATCCTTGCGCTTGAACGCGGCGCTCACCTCCCGGTGCAGCTCGGCCGAGTAATTGCCCAGCGCCTGGCGGGCCGCATGAACCAGGTCGAAGCGGAAGGGATCGGCCTCGCGCAGGTCGTCGGCCGCGGCGAGCAGATGCTGCCAGCCCTCGGCCAGGCGGTCGTTGTTGTAGGGCACGGCCGGGGGCGCGCCGAGCGAAGGGGCCGCCGCGTAAGCCGCGGCATTGTCGTGCGCCGCCTGGAACGCGGTTTCATGAAAGGCGCGCCAGGCCTGCGCGGCCCGGGCATTCCGCTTCCCGTAAGCGCGCCGGCTGAAGTCGTCCAGCCAGTCCTCCATGGGGGGCGGCTCGCTGCGCCAGGCCTGCTCGAAAAGCAGGTCGAACACCACCGGGTTGTTGTCCAGCGCCTCGTTCACAAATCCCAGCCCGCTCAAGCGCCCGGCT
>JAKLEJ010000651.1 GCA_022711695.1 Verrucomicrobiota bacterium
CCAGGATTTCGAGTTCGACCGCGCCCAGGGGCTGCACTCGCTGGTAGTAGCCTGGGGGCCGCGCAACGCCCTGACGGCGGCGTTTCTGGCCCACATGCTGATGTGCGGCCTGCTCCTGGCCTTCGGGCTGCTCTGCCGATTCAAGCTCGCCTATCTCATCGGCTGGCTGCTCATCCTGGGCTGCCTGGCGCTGGAGCACGCCATCGCCCGAAGGCGCAGCCTGAACTGGGTCAACACCTCCTTCTTCCGCCTTAACGCCGTCGTCAGCATGATCTTCCTGGGGGTGGTGGCCGCGGAAGTCATCTTCAAGGGCGGTTTCCGGCTCCGGTAGCCCTTGGAGCTGCGCCTGGTGTCACAGGGGCGAAGCGGCGGGAGCCATTGCGGAATACGCCACGGGTTGACGGCTCAAGGTGTTCGCGGATGCAGAGGCTCCGGCCCGCGGCCGGAAAGACAAATGCAGCGTCTCTCCCGGCACGGACGGCAGCAGCCCTGTCTTTGCCAACGATGAGGAGCGAGACAATCGCCCGGGCCAGGATTTGGGCCGCTCGCGCCAGCTCGCCCCTCGGTTTTCGTCACCTGACGGCGGCCGATCGCGAGTAAGTCAGGATGGCCGCATACGGGGCGCGAGGCAAAGCCACTGCCACCCCCTTGTCGAGCAGTTCCGCGCCGGGGATTACCGCCGGGACGCCGCCGTCCAGGTTAGTGACGCGGTAGGACGCCTCCGGGCTCAAGCCGCGAAGCCGAAATCTGGCCGAAGCCTGGGCGCAACCCGGGCGGCGGAACACCTGCACCAATCCCTCGCCGGAGTCCGGCTGGTGGAACTGCCAGGCGATGACCTCCTGCCGGTTCGTGCCGGGAGAAGTCAGCGGATAGAAATCCCCGGAGAACAGGGGCCGCAGGCGCTGTTGCTCGCGGACAAGCCGGTCCAACGGCTCCCAGAAGGGGGCCTGCGCCGCGTAGTAGTCCAGGGCGTAGGCGGCGCAACTGCCCATGCCGCTGCGAAAGGCGTAAGGATCGGTGGAGACGGCCCCCAGCCCCTGCAAGGGAAGCCACAGCGACAGGCCGCTGGTCTTGGATTGATCGGGCTCGGGCTGCCAGCAATGGTCGGAGCGCCACAGGACCACGCTGCGGCGCATCATCTCGAAATCGAGGCGACGCCCGCCGCTGGCGCAGTTGTCCAGCAGCAGGTCCGGATGCTCTTGCTGGAGAAAATCGAAAAACTCGTAGAGTCCGGCGATGTAGCCGGCCTCGGCGACGCCGACCCGATCCGGCGGTTCCCCGGCCGCCCAGTAGCAGGCGGGGTGCAGGTTGAAGTCGTGGCGATAGATGTCCACGCCCCAATTCCGGATGAGGCCGGAAATGTGGGATTTGACCCAGGCCAGGGCCTCCGGATGTCCGAGGTTCAACAGCCGCCACTCGCGCTGGTAAGCGAGCGGGGCGGGCAGGCCCGCCGGCGCCAGCAGCCAGGCCTCATGGGTTTGGCGGAGCCAGGTCCCGGGCATGACCCGCTCCGGTTCGAACCAGAGGAGAAGCCGCAGCCCCCCGGCATGGGCCCGATCGGCCACCGGCCGCAGCCCGCGCGGGAAGCGCCGGGGATCGGGATCGAAGTTCCCCTGCCCCTCCGGAAACCCGCCCTTCATCCAGCCGGCGTCCATCCACCAGGTGTCCACCGGCAGGCGCCTGGCGATCACGTTGTTCAGGCCGACAAGCTGGTTCGACTCGCTGAAATTGTTGAAACCGGCAAGAGCGCCGGAGGCGGCCACCGGCAGCGCCGCCGGCTTTCCGCCGGGACGGGGAGTGAAATGGGCCAGCATCAGCCGGCGGAACTGGTTCTGGCCGTCCAGCCAGTCGCCCGCATAGGCCATGACCAGCACCGCCGGGGTGCGGAGGCGCTCGCC
>JAKLEJ010000652.1 GCA_022711695.1 Verrucomicrobiota bacterium
CGCTCTAACCCGGACTCGCTCCCAACAAATTCCGCTCAAGGGCCTGCGGGTGTTTGCCGATGCATGAGGCATGGCACTGATAGGCCAGCCAAGAATGCCGGGGTTTCACTCCCGCGCCGGCTTGTCGTCGCCCAGCCTCGCGATCCTCCTCCTGGTGCATCTCCGCGAACGCGCCAGGCAGGCCAACCGCGGCCGACTCCAGACGCCCCCTGCCGTTCATCCGGCTTCCTTCAAGCCCGGGCAGGCGCGGGCGGCCTCGAAGTGATATATTCCCAGCGGCGAGGGATCGAGGGAGCGTGGCGTGGACGGGCGACCGGCCCGGTTGCGGCGGTTGTTGTCTGCCCGCCTTGAGTTGCAGTATGAATGCAGTCGATCTAGTCAAAGCCACGGTGGTGTGCGGGTTGTGCGCCTTCCTGGTGTACAGCTACCCGGTCGTGGGCCAGGTCCTGATCATCGGCGTCCTGAGCCTGATTTGGCTCTCCTATGCCCACACCGTCCTGACCCGCCGCGTCCGCAGGTGATCGAGCCCGTCAGGCTTGGACGCGCGGTAGTTTCAGGGAGCGGTGTTGCGTCCGCTGCAACGGTTCCGGCCAGGAAAAGGCCTCGCTTGGCTGCGGCTTGGGAGGGAAGTCGTCCTCTTCGTCCTGCACCAATCCGAACGACTGCGCCGCTCGCGCGACCGCCGTTCGCCGACGCTTTCGGCACCCGGGCTCATTCGCCTCCTCGGGCGCAATGGCCTCGGTGATGTCTGCCAGCGTGGTGTGGCGCAAGGTCTGCTCAATCTGCCGGCGCATCGCCACCCAGCTCGCGTGGGCCGGGCAGGGCTTCTTCGACGGGCATTCCTCCAAGCCGAAGAAACACGGGCGGCTCCACTCGTCCGCGTGCATGGCTTCGACGATCTGGAGCAGGGAAATCTGGCGGGCCGGGCGGGCCAGGGACACTCCGCCGCAGTAGCCCCGCTTGGAGATCACCAGGCCGCGATGCACCAGGCGGTTGATCACCCGGGCCAGGTAATCCTTGGGAACCCCAGTCTGGTCGGCAATCTCCTGCACGAACCGCGGCTGGCCATGCCCCTGGTCGATGCAACTGAGCGCGTGCACCGCGTAGCCAACCGATTTGGATAGATTCATCATCGCTGCGGGCGCCAGTTAATCCCCCCTGCCGCCATCTCGTCAATAGGCGATTCGCAGTTTTAATCTAAAGTAATACTACCATTAGATACATCGTCATCGATGCCGCCAGCTTCCTTTTCTGGGCGCGGCGGCAGAATTCTCCGCCTCGCGCGCCCCCAGGCCCCCGCGCGTTTCGAGGACGCCTGAGGGCGGCTGGACGGGGAGCAGCTTGAGCGAGAATTCGGGGCGGGTGTTTGCGCTTGACCGCCGCAGGGTTCCCCGGCAAACAGGCGTTCATCGTCATGAACACGCGCGGCGCCGGCGCTTTTCGAAGCTTGGCTGCCTGGGCTTGTGCCCTCGCCAGCGCTGCCGTCGTCTTCGGCCATGGAAAGGAGCCTTTCATGCATTTCCCTCGTCGATTCGTTTGCGGAGTGGTGGCGGTCAGCCTGGCGGCGGCGCTGGACCCAAACATCGAGGCTCCCGCAGTCGCCGCGCCGGCGGCCATTGCGGTTCCCAGGGGCGCCTCGGATCTGGAATCGCTGGCGGCCCGCGAGGCGCGGCGTTATCTCTATCTTTGTACGGGAGAATGGTTCCCCATTGTGGCGACCGAGGAGGCGCTCCCGGCGGGCGCGGTTGTGGTGGTGGCCCGCCAGGATCGCCCGGTAGTCCGGGCGCTGGGCGCCGCCAGGGACGACAGTCTCCCGGCGACCGTCCGATCGGAACTCCGCACCCTGGGTCCCCAGCAGTATCTGCTCCAGACGGTCGAGGCCCGGGGGCGATCCGTG
>JAKLEJ010000653.1 GCA_022711695.1 Verrucomicrobiota bacterium
CTGTTTGAGCCGCCAGGGGCTTGCGTCCGACCGGACCATCACCACCACGTCCTCCGCCACCGCGTAGTGCCACCAGGCCGCCGGCGCCGGAGCGTTGCCCGGTTCACCCGCGGTTTGCCGGGCGATCTCCGCCAGCGTCAATCCGCCCTCTTGAAGCCGCAGGATTTCCCGCAGCCGCCGCAGGTGGTCGCCCGTGTAACAGGCGCCGCGCCCGGCCTTGACCGGCCCCCGCAGCAATCCCCGTGCGATGTAGAACCGGATCGTCCGCTCGGGAAGCCCCGCCTGCGCCGCCAGTTCGGCCAGCGACATCTGTTCCACACCCGCGCTCATGGCTTGTCCATCGCCGGAAAAGTGCCGCAATATTATGACAGTGTCAAGTACTGTCTTTTATCCGCGGCTGACGTGGCCCTGCCAGGGCAATCTCAGCCGCTCTCGAACCCGCAGGGCGCTGCGGACAGGCTCCAGGGGGGAGCCGTCACAGGAGCCGATCATCTTGCGGTTGCCTTCTGCGTGGCCGGCGTGCCGGCCCATGACTGGATCGCGGCAACGAGCCTGAGCCGAGTGAGCGCAAGCTGGGAGGTGGCTTGTTGATGGACTTCGCGGGCAGCCGGCGTGGTAAAGGCGATCGTGCCGGTGGCAGCCTGCGGATGCCAGTCGCCCCAGTGGCGCTTCATCCCCTGGAGGAGGCTTCGGGTGGCTTGCAGGTTCTCCTGGGCGGCGTCCAGCATGGTCTGGAGGCGGGGTCGTGCCTGAGCCAACCGCTGGTCCTCGCCTCGTTCGAGGATGCGCACGACCAGGGGATCGAAGCCGGTTCTGGTTTCGAAATCGGGAATGGGCCGTGGGGAGGCCACCTCGATGCGGCCTGCTGGCGCCACGCCCGGCTTGGTCAAGAGCTCATGGAGCGTGGGGATCGGGTTCAGCAGGAAGGCGCGCGCCCGCGCCAGCGCGCTGTCGGCCGCGTCAAGCGACTCCAGCCGTCGGTCCAGATCGGCCGCGCTGGTCACGCCCAGAAGAGGCGCGGCCCTGTCGGCGCACTTCATCGCCTCGTGGAACATCTCGAGGTTGGTGCTCCACATCCGCTCATAGACCTGGCAGACCTCCAGCAGACGCCTCCGGGCTCCGGTGACTTCTTGAAGATCCGGCTCGGCCGGGGCCGGTCTGGCTGGGGCGGTCGGCTGGGCCTGTTCGTCCGGGGTGAGAAAGAGCCGGGCCACTTCACTGGGGTCGGCCACAGACCAGTCGGCCACCGACTCGATGGCGCGGCGGTCGAGTTCGGCAACGAGCCTGTGGTTATGGGTAAAGCGGACGCTCTGCACGTAGGCCGCGCTATAGCGAAGGAACGACCGGGTCCAGTCCGCCAACCGCGGCAAGTCAAGGCGGTCCGGCGCCTCCAGGAGCACGTCGAATTCCGTGAAGCGATCCACCCGCACGGTCACCTGGGTGTTGGAGGGGGCGCAGACCCGCGCCGTCTCCTCGATCATCTGGCGGAGGCTGAAGTCGGGATTCCAGGCCGGGACTGCGACGGGGTCTCCCAGGGCCTCTGCGGTCTCGCGGTCGCGGCGGCGCCGGCGCTGGAGGGCTTCCGCCTGCGCCGTCTTCTCGCGCCCGGCGGCGTCCCGCGCCCATTCCCAGCAACGGATGCGCAACCGGTCCTGGTGGCGCCGCTGCACGCTCTCCTCACGGGAGCCGGCCCAAGCCGTGAGCAGCAGGCCGAGAAGCAGCGCGCCCAGTGGCAGGAGGATCCATGCAGACTTGACGGTGGAGCCTTTCATATTCGCCCGGTCAAAACTCCAGCGGCCCCGATGGATCCATGGGGTAAGCGGGCTGTCCGCTGTCATGGGTGATGGTCAGGCGCTTCACGCCGTCATACTCGACGGTTACCATCTTGACC
>JAKLEJ010000654.1 GCA_022711695.1 Verrucomicrobiota bacterium
GCCCATTCAACGCGTGGTCAGCGATGCGCTTCGAGTGCCGGAGCAAATCGTGCGCGATCCGCAGGCCCCCGCCGAACCGCAATTATGGTTTGAGCTGGCCGGGCCGCGCGCTCAACTGTTCTTCGAACCGAAGACCACCCGCGCCGGCATCGTCACCTGCGGCGGGCTTTGTCCCGGGCTGAACGATGTCATCCGCTCGCTCTTCCTGGAACTCAATCACGCCTACGGCGTGAAGGAGGTGCTGGGTTTCCGGGGCGGCTATGCCGGCCTGGATCCCGCCCGCGGGGCCGAACCCATCTTGCTCACGCCCGAGTTCGTCGATGACATCCACCGGGAGGGAGGCACGGTCCTGGGCACCTCCCGCGGCCCGGTGGACGTGGGCGTGGCGGTGGACAGCCTGGTCCGGCGCAAGGTGAACATCCTCTTCACCGTGGGCGGAGACGGCACCCAGCGCGGCGGCAACGACCTCTTTCAGGAAGCGAAGAAGCGCGGCCATGCCTTGTCGGTGGTGGGCATCCCCAAGACGGTGGACAACGACGTGGCCTTCGTGGCGCGCACCTTCGGCTACCTGACCGCCGTCCAGGAAGCGGCCAAAGTCCTGGATCGCGCGCATGTCGAGGCCCGCAGCGTCGAGAACGGCGTGTCCCTGGTGAAGCTGATGGGGCGCCATGCCGGCTTCATCGCCGCCGGGGCCACCGTGGCCAGCCAGGACGTCAACTTCACGCTGATCCCGGAAGTGCCGTTCAAGCTGGAGGGCCCGCAGGGTTTCCTGAGCGCCCTGAAGCAACGGATTCAACGCCGGTCCCACGCGCTCGTGGTGGTGGCCGAGGGGGCTGGGCAGGACCTGCTCGAGAGCGCCGGAACGGAACGCGACGCTTCCGGCAACGTCAAGCTCAAGGACATTGGCCAGTTCCTGCGCGAGCGCATCGAGGAGTACTTCAAGGCCGAACGCCTGCCCGTGGTCATGCGCTACTTCGATCCCAGCTACCTCGTCCGAAGCAGCCCGGCCAATTCCGAGGACTCGATTCTGTGCGATCTCTTCGCCCGCAACGCCGTGCACGCCGCCATGGCCGGCAAGACCGGCCTGGTGATCGGCTACCTCCACGACCGGTTCATTCATGTGCCGATCGAACTCCTGGCCGGCCGCAAGAAGCGCGTCGATCCCGACGGGCCGATCTGGAGCGCGGTCCTGGCGGCCACTGGCCAGCCGGAACGGTTTGAATAGGCCGACGACCCTTATGATCACCGCCGCCGTCTATGACACCAGGCCCTACGACCGCGAACACCTTGATCGCGCCTCGGCCAACGCCGCCATCCAATGGCGGTTCTGGGATTTCCGCCTGACCAGGGAAACCGCGGCCACCGCGCGGGGCTCGCAGGCGGTCTGCGTGTTCGTCAACGACGAACTGGACCGCCCTTGCCTGGAGGCGCTGGCGGGGGAGGGGGTCAAGCTGGCGGCCCTGCGCTGCACGGGCTTCAACAACGTCGATCTCGCCGCCGCCCGGCAGCTCCAGCTCGCCGTCACGCGCGTGCCGGTCTATTCGCCGCATTCTGTGGCCGAGCACGCCGTGGCGTTGCTGCTGACCCTCAACCGGAGGATTCATCGCTCGTTCAACCGCGTTCGCGAGCTCAACTTTTCTCTGAATGGCCTGGTGGGCTTCGATTTGCACGGCAAGACCGCCGGCATTGCCGGCACGGGCAAGATCGGCCGCGTGGTGGCGGAGATTCTCCGCGGCTTCGGCATGAACGTCCTGGCATACGATCCATTCCCCAATCGGGAGTGGGCGGCCGCCCACGAAGTGCGGTACGTCGATGCCTCCTCCCTGGTGGGATTGAGCGACGTAGTGTCGCTTCATGTGCCGTTGACCCCCGAGACCCGGCATCTCATCGG
>JAKLEJ010000655.1 GCA_022711695.1 Verrucomicrobiota bacterium
GAGGAAGAAAGCGACCACGTTGCCGCCGGCAATCCCCAGCAGCACGCCGGTCACCCCGCCGACCTGGCAGAGCATGATCGCCTCGAGAATGAACTGGGCCATGATGTTGCGCTTCTTGGCTCCCACAGCGCGCCGGATGCCGATCTCGCGGGTGCGCTCGGTCACCGAGACCAGCATGATGTTCATGATGCCCACCCCGGCGGCCAGCAGCGCGATCGAGCTGACCGCGGCGATGCCCAGCCGCACCATCCGGGTGAAATTGTTGAACTGGTTGATCATCGAGTCGCTCGAGAAGATCTCGAAGTCGTCCTCCTTGCCGGGCGGCACTTTCCGGATCGAACGCAGGATGCCCCGGACCTGCTCGACGGTATCCTCGTAGAGGGCCGTTTCCCGCGCCTGGACGAAAATCGACAGGCTCCGCCAGGCGCGGCCGTAGCGGTTCAGCCCCGTCGAGATCGGAATCAGCGCGAAGTTGTCCTGCTCCCCGCCCTGCATGGCCCCCTTGGACTCCAGCACGCCCACCACATGGTAATTGATGCCGTCCAGCTTCACACGGTCTCCCACGGGCGAGGCGAACGGGAAGAGAATCCGGGCCAGGCTGTGGCCGAGCACGCAGACATCGCGCGAGCCGTCCACGTCCGAATCCAGCAGGGCGCGGCCCTCGAGGACCATCCAGTTCTTGGCCGGGAAACTGCCGGGAGTGACGCCGAGCATGACGACCTCGGGCGGGCTGCTGGCGTAGCGCGAGGACACCTCGCCCGACCAGAGGCCCGTCTCCATGCCCACGCTGGCCGGCAGGGTGGCGCGCTCGGCCAACTGCTGGCCCTGCGCGTAGGTGATGTTCTTGCGTCGCCAGAACTTCTCGTAGCCCTCCGGGCCGCCAAAATACACGCCCGGGTACTTCTGCACCACGAAGGTGAGGTTGCTCAGCCGGCCCAGTTCGCCCTCGATGTTGCGCTGCATGGCCCGCATCGCCGTCATCACCACGATGATCGAGAACACTCCCACCAGCACGCCGATCAGGGTCAGCGCCGAGCGCAGCTTGTGCGCCGCCAGCGCGCTCATCGCCATCAGGAAGCTCTCGCGCAGCTCGGCGCTCCAGAGGCGCCAGGTCTTGAACCGGCCGGGTTGGGGGCGCACGCTCATCGCCGGGGGTTCATTCGTTGCGCAGCGCGTCCACCACGTTCATGCGCGCGGCCCGCCACGCTGGGAAAAACCCGCTGGCCACGCCGGTCAGCGCCGAGACCAGCAGCGCCGCGGCGGCGATGGGCAGCGAGAGCGTCGCTGGCAGAAACAGCCGCATCGCCAGGCTGAGCAGGAAGGCGATCGCCAGGGCGATCGTTCCGCCCAGCAGGCTCAGAGTGACCGCCTCCAGCAGAAACTGCAGCAGAATCGTCCGGCGCCGCGCTCCGGCGGCCTTGCGGATGCCGATCTCGCGGGTGCGCTCGACCACCGAGACGAACATGATGTTCATGATGCCGATGCCGCCCACGAACAGCGACAGGCCGGTCACAAACAAACCGGCGGTGGCGATCACCGCCGTCACCCGGTTGAACATGCTCACAAACATCTCCTGCTGGTTGATGGCGAAGTCCTCGGGGTCGCCGGGGGCCAGACGGCGCACCTTGCGGGCCACGCCCCGCAGCTCTTCGAGGGTGTCGTCCAGTTGGTCCAGCCGGGCCGCCTTGACCTGCACGGTGCAATCGGGATCACTCCAGAACTGGGTGACAAACTGGCGGATGGGGACGATCACCTGGTTGTCGAGGCTGATCATGCCCAGGAAGCTGCCCTGCTTCTCGAGCACGCCCACCACCTCGAAGGAGGCGTTGAAGAGCCGCACCTTCTGGCCCAGCGCCGATTCCCCCGGAAAGAGGTTCGTGGCCACC
>JAKLEJ010000656.1 GCA_022711695.1 Verrucomicrobiota bacterium
CAGGAGGCGACTGGCGGCCGGCGTGCGGGGCGCGGGGTGAGGTGCAGGCCGGCTGCCAGGCGACCGAGGCCAAACTGGACATAACCCCGCCTTGTGCGGCGTCAGCGTGACACATAAATGGCCTCTGGAGGGGACCCGTTGGGGAGGAGGCCAGGGGCGAGCTTGCGAGAATTTATGTGCGCACAAGGCATGTTGTGCCCGGTGAGGTCAGCAAGGCCCCCGCCCAGGCGCGCAGGGAATACGTGGACCGAGCACCGTAGCGGGGGCCGTTGACGTGTGCCAGCTTCAGCCGCGTGCCAAGTTGAGGCTGTCGCCGCCGGGGAGAGGACAGTAACCGCGAAATTGGCTTCCCAAGCCCGCCTCAATATGGATGCCCCAAGCTGAGAGAGCGCTTCGCGGAACGAGGTCACGAAACACGCGAAAGGGGGACGGCTCCGCAGGAGCGTCGCCCTACCAAGTTTGGTGTTCTGGCGACTGGCGGGCGCGTGGAGCGGCGAGGGGCCGTCGCTGAGGGTGTGGGGGCGGCGTCGGCCCCCGCCGCGGAGAGCGTCCCGGCCAGTGGCCAGACTGACGTTGGGGGCGAAGCTGGGAGCGGAAAGCCCGTCGCCATCGGCCGAGGAAGGCGGAAGCCCAGCACACTGCGAGCCGCAGGGGCGAGGAGTGAGCGTAGCCGGAGCCGACGAGGCCGAAGTGGCGGCGTGGCTGTTCCGCTGCCAGCGAAGGGGGCATCGAGCTTGTGGAGGGGTGGGGATGGCGGGAACAGGAACAGAAGGGAACGAAGGGATTGGAGGGGTGACCGCCTGAAGGCGGAACTCTGACAAAAGGGTGAGCCGCGGATGGACGCGGATCGGCACGGATGGAGAACTTCGTTTCCTTCCTTGTCTTCTGGGGTTCCCTTTTCGTGTGTTTTGTGTGGTTCGCGGTTGGCCGGCTTCTTCGAGCCTCCGTGTCCCCGTGCTGAAGAGGCAACCAGAATTTGCTGGAAATTCCTTTGTTTTGCACCAGATTCTGGGTTTTAGTCGTTTATGGACATCAAGCTACCGAAACTGGGCGAAGGGGCCGACTCCGGCGCCGTGGTCAGCATCCTGGTAAAGACCGGCGACCGGGTGAAGAAGGGCCAGACGCTCATCGAACTGGAAAACGAGAAGGCCGTGGCCCCCATCCCCTCGCCGGCCGAGGGCGTGGTGGCCCGCCTGCGCGTGAAAGAAGGTGACAAGATTTCGGTGGGCCAGGTGATCCTCGAACTGACGGTCGGGGGCGAGACGCCGTCCGCCGAGCCCAAACCCGCCACGGCGCCCGAGCCCAGGCCGGCGCGGACCCAGGCGCCCGCAGTGGCGGCGGCGGCCGCCCCTTCACCCGCGGAGGAAGCCCCTCTCGAGCCGGAAAACGATTCGGACGCCGCCCCCGCGGCCTCCCCCACCATCCGGCGCCTGGCGCGAGACCTGGGGATCAACCTGCGGCGCGTCCAGGGGACCGAACCCGGAGGGCGGATCGCGCTGGCCGACCTGAGAGCCTACATTCAGAAGCTGGAGCGGCTGGCCCTGCAGGCGCGGAGCGCCGCGCCCGCCCCAGCCGCCGCCCGGCCGCCGGCCCCGCGCATCGATTTCGCCCAGTGGGGCCCGGTGGTCAAGAAGCCGATGTCGCCCCTGCGCAAGACCATTGCGCAGCGGATGGCGGAGAACTGGAATACTGTGCCGCATGTGCATCAGTTCGACGAGGTGGACATCACGGAGCTGGAGGCGTGGCGCAAGAAGCACGCGGCCGCCTACGAGAAGCAGGGGGCGCGGCTGACCCTGACCTCGTTTGTGCTGGTGGCGCTGACGAGAACGCTGCGCAAACATCCCCTCTTCAACGCCAGC
>JAKLEJ010000657.1 GCA_022711695.1 Verrucomicrobiota bacterium
GCAACTGGCCGGAGACGGCTTTGACTTCGGGAAGATGCCGGACCACACGCAAACCCAGGCGATTCTGGAGGGGCGGCGCTACAACCTGATCAGTTTCAGGGTGGCGGCGATGCCGGTGCGCATCGGCACGCTCACCTTGGGGCCGGCAACCACCGGTTTGCAGGTGAACGACCGCGGCCGCGGCCCCGACTGGTTCGGGTTCTTTCCCACCCGGCGCCTCACGCTGGCGACGGACCCGGAGAGCATCCGGGTGCTGCCGCTGCCGACCCAGGACGTCCCGGCGTCGTTCGCCGGGGCCGTGGGAACCTTCAGCCTGCAGGTCAGCGCCGCCCCCACCAATGTGGCGGCCGGGGACCCGGTCACCGTCAAGATCCAGATCGCGGGCGCCGGCCCACTCGAGAGCCTGTCCCTGCCCGCTCAAGCGGACTGGCGCGAGTTCAAGACCTATCCGCCGGAAAGCAAGGTCAGCTATAACGACGCCCTGGGGGTGAGCGGGGTGAAGAGCTTCGACCAAGTGGTCATTCCCCAGAACCACGAGGTCAAGGCTCTGCCCCCGTTTGTGTTCAGCTACTTCGACCCGAACGTCAAAGCGTATCGCACCTTGAAGGGACCGGCTATTCCCCTCGAGGTGCGCCCGGCCGGCGGCCCCTCGGTGACGGTTCCGACGCTGGCGGGCGTCAGCAATCGCACGGAGCAGGCGAACAAAGACGAGGAGATTCTGAGGATCAAGGTTCACCTCGGGACGCTTTCGCCCGTGGAGACGCCCCTGTTTCGCCAGGGGTGGTTCATGGGGTTGCAGTTGGTTCCGCCAGCGCTTTGGCTGGGACTGGTTCTTCGGCGGAAGCATCGGGAATCGCTCGCGCGCAACCCCCGGCTGTTGCGGCAGCGGCAGGTGGCGAAAATGACCGCCGAAGGACTCGAACAACTGCGACGGCATGCGGCCGCGGCGGAAGCGGATCCCTTTTTCGCCCTGGTTTTCCGGCTGCTTCAGGAGCAAATCGGCGAGCGGCTGGACCTGCCGGCTTCGGCCATCACCGAGGCGGTGGTGGACGAACGGCTGCGGCCGCTGGGCGTGGACAACGGGCTGCTGGACCAGCTCCACCAGTTGTTTCAGGAATGCAACCTGGCACGTTACGCCGCCGTCAAAACCAGCAGCCAGCTCGACGCCATGATTCCACGGCTGGCCTCGGCCCTGGAATCGCTGCGCGGACTTGACGGGGCCAACGGCAGATGAGAACCGCCCTGTTCATGCTGTTCCTGCTGGCCGGCAACGCCTTCGCCGCGGGGCTGGAAGTGGCTTTCGACGCCGCCAACAAACTCTACGAGGAGGGCAAATACCCGGAAGCCGCTCAGGCTTACGAGAAACTGCTGGCGGGCGGGGCGCGCTCGGCTTCCCTGTATTACAACCTGGGCACCGCCTGCTTCCGCGCCGGCCAGATGGGGCGGTCCGTGGCCGCCTTCCGTCAAGCCGAGGAATTGACGCCGCGGGATCCGAGCCTGCGCGCCAAGCTCCAATTCGTGCGCAAGCAGGTCAGTGGGGATGGCAAGGTCTTGACCGGGTGGTGGCAATCCTGGATGAGGCTCTTCACCTTGAACGAAGGCGCGGTGCTGGCGGCGCTGGCGTTGTGGGCCTGGTGCCTGCTGCTGGCGGCCGGCGAATGGCGGCCAGCGTGGAAAAGCCGCCTGCAGTCCGCCCAACGCGCCGCCGGGCTTCTCACGTTGATCATGGCCGCCGGACTGGCTCTCTCGGCGCAAGCGCGATACGGGACCACCTGGGCGGTGGTGGTGGCGCGGGAAGCCGTGGTGCGCTTTGGGCCGATCGACGAAGCGCAGACGTCCCA
>JAKLEJ010000658.1 GCA_022711695.1 Verrucomicrobiota bacterium
CCGGCTGGAACCGGAAACCCAGTTGCACGGCGAAGGTGATGACTTCCTTCTCCAGGTCCAGGAGCATCTGGAGCGAGACGTAGAGGAAGTTGCCGCTGCCGCAGGCGGGGTCCATGACGATGAGCGCGCGGAGCTTCTTGAGGAAGGCGGCCAGGCGCTCGCGGTCGGCGGGAGAGCCGGCGCCGCGCTTGAGCGCCGGGAGCAGCGCGGCTTTGAGCGCGGCCCATTCGCGGCGCAGCGGGGCCATGAGGACCGGCTCGACCAGCGTGACGATGTCCGCCCGGTCGGTGTATTGCGCCCCGAGGGCGGCCCGCTGGTCCGGGTCCAGCCCGCGGGCAAAGAGGGTGCCCATGATGCTGGGCTCGACGAATTGCCAGTCCGCCTCGGCCGCCTCCACCAGGATGCGGCGCTCCTCGTCGTTGAGCTCGAAGACGGTGGCGTCCTCGAAGAGGTGGCCGTTGAAATGGCGAAGCTGGTGCAGGCCGAACAGGCCGCCGGTGGCCATCGTGCGGAAGAGCGATTCGAGCGCCTGGGCGAACCGGTGCGGATCATCGAGGGCGACCTTGGCGATATCGCAAAACAGGCCCTTGGGCAGCAGGCCGGTGTCCTCGGCGAAGAAGCAGAAGATGAGCCGGTTGAGGAAGCGGGCGATGCGGAGGTTCTGGCGCTGGGCGACGTTGACCTCGGCGCGGGTCCGGGCGTCGGCCAGTTCGGCGCTCTCGCGCTGTTGCAGGGAGCGGGCGACCTGGGCGAACTTCTCGGCCAGCGCCCGGGTGATCTGGTCGGTGGTGCGCTGCGGCTTGAGCAGCTCGGGGCTCTCGAAGAGCGCGCGCAGCACCCGCCAGTTCTCCGGCCGGTCAATCTGGTCGTTGGTGAACTCGAACTTCTCCTGGACGGTGCCGTTGAAATTGGTGCGGATGACGTAGCGGTTGAAATCGCAAACCACCAGCAGGGGCGGGTTGAGCAGCGCCTCGCGGTAGCGGAGGAGTTGGCGGTAGGCTTCGTCGAGGCTCTTCTTCTTGCCCTTGTATTCCCAGCCGAAGCAGTCCTTCTTCCACACGTCGGCGAAGCCGCGCTTGGCGGGATCGCCGGCGTCCGGCGCTTCGAGCTCGAACAGCTCGGCGTCCTTGACGACGCGTTTCTGGAAGCAAAAGAAGTCGTTGCCGGAGGGGTCGGCCTCGGCGGGGGTGGGCTGGCCGAGCAGGCGGCAGAGGTCGTTGAAGTGCTCCTGGTAGGCGGAGGATTCCTTGCCCTGGTAGCGGGACCATTTCTGTTTGAATTCGGCGACGGTCATGCTCACTTGGCCAGTTCATATACCTGAAGACCCCGGATGATACAAACTCTTTGCCTGCCCCGGCGCGGCCGGCGCTGTGCGCGCGACACCCGCTCCGGCCTCCCCTTTTGAGCTCGCGTTGTCTCGCGCCCAACCAATCCATTTCTGTGTCACTCCCTGCCGGTAGAACCTTCGCAGTACCTCCGCGCACCCGTCACACACTCTCCGCTTTCCGCTGGACGGTCTGCGGCCCGGTGTTACAGTGGCTTTGGTATGTCAACCGAAGCGCCCGCCATACCTCAGAAGATCAACCTTCGCCGCCCCGATGTGATGGCGGCAGTGCAGGCCCAGGTGCTGTCGCATTATCGCAGCGGCGTGGTCGAGCGCATCCGGCGCAATGGGTATGTCCTGTCGGCGGGCGATCTAACTATCAGGCTCGCCAAGGAATTCGGCTTTTGCTACGGCGTCGAGCGGGCCATTGACCTGGCTTACGCCGCGCGCAAGGTCTTTCCCGATCAGCCGATTTACAT
>JAKLEJ010000659.1 GCA_022711695.1 Verrucomicrobiota bacterium
GGCCGGGTTGGGAGCGTTGGCGATCACGGTCAAGCCGCCGCCGGTGAGGGCGCCGGCCACCACGGCGTATTTCAAGCTGTCGGTGAAGTCCGGAACCAGCGTGCTCAGGTAGGTGATGGCGGCGTTGTCGTTGAACGCGGTCAGCACGATGGCCCCGAGCATGAGCGGCGTCTCGGAAAGCCTCCCCAGGACGGGCTGAATCCACCATCCCTGGAGTCCGCCGTGGACGACCAGGCCGGCCAGGAAGAATCCGACCAGCAGGGGCGGCCGGAGGTCGATCCGATTCTGGAACGGGGCGGTGACTTGGGCGAAGCCCAGGAAGAAGAGCAACCCGGCGATGAAAAGCGCCGGGTGGTGCGCGTTCAGGACCGTCCAGAGCATGAACAGGAGGTGCGCGACCACCACCCAGGCGGGCACGGGATCGTCGCGCCGATCCCAATCGGGATCGACAAAGGGGGCGCGCCGATCCTCCGGGAGGAGGCCCGGGAGCGTCTGGCGCATCTTCCGCAGCCGGATTTCATCGTATTCGCGCTGGAAGACTTCGCGAACCAGGTCGCGATCCGCGCCCGCCTCCAGCAACGGGGGAAGGTAATTCTTCTCGATTCGGGCGCGCACGCGCCGCTCGGTCTCCTGGACCTGCCGGGCGAGGGAGTCGTCCAGCCCGGTTTCGAGGGCCACCTGGGCGCCGATCTTCTCGATTTCCGTCTCGAGGCTCTTCCGGCTCAAGACCTCGCGGCGGATTTTGTGCTTCATGGCCTCGACGGCGAAGCTGTGCTGGAGGCGGGCCAGCTCGCGTCGAAACGCCAGGAAATAGAGGCCGTTTGCGAGGACCATGCCCAGGACGGCTTTCCAGCCGAAGTGGGTCAGCATGTGCGAGGTGTCCCAGTTCCACGGAGCCGCCACCATCAGCACCGGCGGGGCGGCGAAATGGGTGAGGGCGCCGCCCACGGAGATGTTCACGAAGAGGAGCCCGAGCGTGGCGTACTTGAAGCGGGCCCCCGGCTCGAGCTCGTAGAACTTTTCCCGGAGCAGCAGCGCGGAGATGGTCATGGCGGCGGGCTCGGTGATGAAGGAGCCCAGGATGGGGCCCAGAGTGAGAATGGTGAGCCACCAGGCGGTGAGGCTGCCGCCGAGCGCGCCGGCGATCCGCTCGACGGCTTTCTCGGAGAGCCTGAGAATGGGGCGGGTGGCCGCCAGGGTCATGATCGCCACCACAAAGAGGGGCTCGACGAAGTTGACCTTGTGGCTGACATACCCGACGACCGTGGGCCAATCGAAGAAGGCGAACAGGGCTGCGGCCAGCACCACCGCCCAGAGCCCGAAGACGACCTCGACCTCGCCGAGGAAGTGGAAGAGGCCGGCCCCGAAATGAACGGAACCCGGCTCGGCCCGACCCTGGCGGATGCGGTCCTCGTGGGCGTGCTGCCACCGATGCGCGAGCGAGGTGAAACGGGCGGCGAGAAACGTGTGGACGATGGCGAGGAGAAAGATGACGGTGGCGACCAGGTTGAACGGGGCCTGGCGAACGCGGTGGCCGAGCACGGCCCCCAGGCCCTGCACCTGGCCGTCGCCATAGCTTTCGAGGGGCGGGGGAAACGGGCTCGCTCCCGGCGCCGGAACGGCGGCCGCCAGGCAGGAGGCCCCGGTCAACAGCCAAACCAGCAAGCCGAGCAGGCACGGATTTCCGAGGGTGTGCTTGAGCCGTTCCACAGGGTCGGAAGGTAGAGTCTCTTCGCCCGGCTCGCAACCGAAACCCGGAGAAGTTCGCGCCCC
>JAKLEJ010000066.1 GCA_022711695.1 Verrucomicrobiota bacterium
CATGACGGGGACGAACTGCCGGCTGGCGTCGTCCCACGCGGGCACGCGGCGGCCCGAACCCAGCCCCAGCACGAGGGTCTGCTCGGGCAAGGGGATGGGCGTGGCCCAGGTGAGGCCGAAGGTGCCGAAGTTAGTGACGGTGGCGATGGAGCCGCCGGTGGCCTGGGCGGGCAAGCGGCGCTGGCGGGCCAATTCGACCAGCTCGTTGTAGGGGCGCACCAGTTCGCTCAAACGGCGTTTCTCGACGCTGCGCAGCACCGGGACGAGCACCCCTTCCTCGGCCTCGACGGCAAAGCCGATGTCGATGGCGGTGGGATGGACAATCTTGTTGCCGATGAGGCGGCCGGCGGGGGCGCTGTTCTCGGACAAAGCGATGGCCAGGGCGCGGAGGGCGTAGAGGGCCGGGCCGGGCTTGGGCTCGAGCGGCTTGCGGTGCGCCAACAGCGCATCGATCCGGGCGGGCAGCCCCACCGTGGCCAGCGGCCGGGTCCAACTGCGCCGCATGGCATCGGCCACCGCCACCCGCATCGACGAGGCCTGGGTGAGCCGGCTCTGTTCCAGTTGGGCGACGAACCGCTCAAAATCCTCGACGGTGACGCGTCCGGCGGCGCCGCTGCCCGGGACGCCGGCCAGGTCCGCGGCGTGAAGACCCAGCTCCTGCATGCGCGCCTTCATGCGCGGGGACATGTAGCTGATGCCGGCGGCGTGGGCGGGCACGGGAAGACCACGCACGGTGGGCTCGACCACCGGCTTGCGCGGAGACGCCTCCGAGGGCGCCGGGGGAGCGGCGGGCCCCGGCCTGGGGGTGGGGACGGCTTCCAACCCAAGTTTTTCGGCCTGTTCGGCCGTGGTCTCGATGTAGCCGAGAACGGCCCCCACGGGATAGCTCTCGCCGGTCTCGACCAGCCAGCGGTCCAGCCGGCCCGGGCAGGGACTGGCCACGTTCATGGTCGCCTTGTTGGTTTCCACCTCGAGCACGTCCTGGTCCGCCTCCACGGACTGGCCGGGCTGGACCAGGCGCTGGATGACGGTGGCCTCGGCGATCGATTCACCCAGTTGCGGCATGATGATGGGGACTTGAGGCATAGGAGCAATGGAAGGGTTGGGATTCGACCTTGCGCGTGGAGAGACGGCTATTGGCGGAGCAATTTCCGGGCGGCGTTGGCGATGCTTTCGGCGGTGGGACGATGCGCCTTCCAGAGGCTGGGATGGAAGGGCACGGGAGTATCCCGGGAATTCAGCCGCACCGGCGGGGCGTCCAGCAGGTTGAATCCCTCGGCGGCCACTCGCGACACCACCTCGGCGGTGACGCCGCCCCAGGGCCAGGACTCGCCCACGGCCAGCAACCGGCCGGTGCGGGCCACCGACGCGATCACGGTGTCGGTGTCCAGGGGTTTGACGGTTCGCAAATCGACCACCTCGACCTCGACATCCTCGGTGGCGAGCTGGGCGGCAACGGCCAGCGCTTCATGGACCATGGCGCTGTAGGCTACGATCGTCAGGTCGCGACCTTCGCGGGCCAGGCGCGCCTTGCCCACCGGCAAAGCCTCGGCGGGGAGTGACTCCGCCTTGAGATGGTAGTAAAGGAGCTTGTGCTCGCAGAAGATGACCGGATCGTCGATGGCGATGGCCGCCAGCAGCATGCTGTAAGCGTCCTCGACGGTGGCGGGGGCCATGACCACCAGGCCCGGGTAATGGGAGTAGATCGTCTCGAGGTTCTGGCTGTGGAACGGGCCGCTTCCCGAGGTGCCGCCACAGGGCAGACGGATGGTGATCGGACAGGGCACCCCCGTCCGCCAGAAGAGGGTGGCCGCCTGGTTCACGATCTGGTTGAACCCCACGGTCGAAAAATCGGCGAACTGCATTTCAAGGATCGGGCGCAGGCCCTCGAGGGCGGCCCCGACCCCCAGCCCCACGATGGCATCCTCGCTGATGGGGGCGTCCATCACCCGGCCGGGAAACTCGCGAGCCAGGTTCTTGGTGGCTTTGAAGGCGCCGCCAAAGGCGCCCACATCCTGGCCATAGATGAACACCCGGGAATCCTCGGCCAGCGCCCGGGCCTGGGCTTCACGAATGGCTTCCAGATAGGTGACACTCATGTCGGTAACAAACTGCGTTCAGGCATGGTTCGGTTCGGACTCAAACCTGGGCGGGATCGGCCAGCTTCCGTCCCGACAAGGCGCACCATTCTTCGGCATAGGGATCGGGACCGGGCTCGCGCTGCACCTGCGCCACCGCCTGCTCCACCGTGGCCTGGGCTTCCCGCCGCCATTGACCGATCTGCTGCGGGGATGCCAGATTCCGCCCCCGCAGAAACTCCTCGGCCAGCTTGAGGCAGTCCCGGCCGATCGCGCCGGCCTTGAGTTCGGCGTTCACATAGCCGGCGTCGTCATGCTCGCCGTGGCCGCAGAGGCGCAGCAGACGCGCCTCGATCATCTGCGGCCCCCGGCCCTCGCGGGCGCGGGCCACCGCCTGGCCGATCGCCGACAGGCACTCGACCAGGCTGGTGCCGTCCACCGTGCAGCCCTCCACGCCGTAGCCCGGCGCGCGGTCGATCAACGCCCGGCAGGCAAACTGGCGCTCGTTCCCGGTCGAATACGCGTATTGATTGTTGGCCACCACCAGGACCAGCGGAAGCCGCTCGACGGCGGCCTGATTCAGCGCCTCGTGAAAGGACCCCGTGGAAGTGGCCCCATCGCCGATGGAGGCGATCCCGACGCTGTCGGTGACCCCTTTGAGGCGGCGGGCCAGCAGGATGCCGTTGGCCACCGAAATCATCGCCCCGAGATGGCTGATCATGGGCAGCAGACCCTGGCGCGGACGGCCCCGGTGCACGTTGCCATCGCGGCCCCGCATGGGACCCAGGGCCGAGCCCAGGTAGGTGCGCACGACGTCCAGGACGGTTTCTCCAAAGCCCAGCCGGCCGGCCAGATCTCGAATCAGCGGCGCGAAGACGTCGCTGCGGCGCAAAGACACCCCGGCAGCCGCGCTCAGAGCCTCCTGTCCGCGCCCCAGGAAGACCCCGCCATGAATCTTGCCTCCGCGGTAGAGGCTGGCCAGCTTGTCGTCGAGCACCCGGGCCAGGATCATCCACCGGAACGCCCGGAGGCACAGGTCCCGTGAAACGGGCGATTCGAGGTCCCCTTCACGGTCGATTTCAGACGGAACCATGGCAAAATCTTAGGCCACCCCCCCGGCCCGGCGCAACGGTATTCAGCTTTGACTTGGCTGACGGTTGGCGCCACGTTGCCAGCAACCTGAGGCAAACGAGCATTTGCCTTTTTGCGGAAGGTGGACATAAATCCTCTGTTTTTGACATGGGAAAAGCATTGATCATCGCGGAGAAACCGAGCGTGGCGGGCGACATCGCCCGGGCTCTCGGCGGATTCAAGAAGGCGGACGATTACTACGAAAACGACCGCTACGTGCTCTCTTCCGCCGTCGGGCACCTGCTGGAACTGACTCCGCCGGAAGGGGTGGAGGCGGCCAAGGGGAAATGGACCTTCAAGTGCCTGCCCGTCATTCCCAAAGTGTTCGATCTCAAGCCCATCGAGAAGAACGAGAAGCGGCTCAAGATCCTGCTCAAGCTCCTGAAGCGGCCGGACGTGGATGCGGTCATCAATGCCTGCGATGCCGGCCGCGAGGGCGAGTTGATCTTCCGCAACATCGTCCGCTACGGCAAGGCGCAGAAGCCAATCCAGCGGCTCTGGCTACAGTCGATGACGCCGACGGCGATCCGTGAGGGGTTTGCGGCTCTGCGGGAGGACGCCTTGATGCTGCCCCTGGCCGACGCCGCCTACAGCCGGGCCGAGGCCGACTGGCTGGTGGGGATCAATGGCACCCGGGCCATGACCGCGTTCAACTCCAAACAGGGCGGCTTCTACAAGACCACAGTGGGGCGCGTCCAAACCCCCACCCTGGCCATCCTGGTCGAGCGCGAAGCCAAGATCCGCAAGTTCGTGCCGCGCGATTACTGGGAAGCGATCGCCACGTTCCAGGCCGCCGCCGGCGTTTACACCGGCCGGTGGTTCGACGAGAAATTTGTCCGCCCGGAGGGCAAGGACGGCGATCCCGACCTGAAGCCCGAACGGCTTTGGGACCAGGCCCGGGGCGAAGCCATCCGCGACAAGTGCCTGGGCCGGCCCGGCCACGTGACCGAGGAGACCAAGCCCAGCACGCAGCTTTCGCCGCTGCTCTACGATCTGACGAGCCTGCAGCGCGAAGCCAACTCGCGCTTCGGGCTCAGCGCCAGCCGGACGCTCGCGCTGGCCCAGGCCCTCTACGAGAAGCACAAGGTTCTGACCTATCCGCGCACGGACTCGAGGGCTCTGCCCGAAGATTACCTGGGCACCGTCCAGAGCGTGCTGAAGATGCTCGATGGGGCCAGCTACGCGCCGTTCGCCGGGGCCATCCTCCAGAACGGGTGGGTGCGGCCCAACAAACGCATCTTCAACAACGCCAAGGTGAGCGACCACTTCGCCATCATCCCGACCACCCAGCCGCCCCGGGGGCTGAGCGACATCGAGCACAAGCTCTACGACATGGTGGCGCGGCGGTTTCTGGCGGTGTTCTACCCGGCGGCCGAGTTCCTTGAAACCACCCGCATCACCCGCGTCGAGGGCGAGCCGTTCAAGAGCGTCGGCAAGGTCCTGCTGAACCCGGGCTGGCTGGTGGTCTATGGAAGGGACGTGCCCGACGACGACACGCCGCGGCTAACGCCGGTGCAGGCGGGCGAACAGGTGCAGACCACGGCCATCGACGTTAAACAGTCGCAGACCAAGCCGCCGGCGCGCTTCAACGAAGCGACGCTGCTGGGGGCCATGGAAGGCGCCGGCAAACTGGTGGAAGACGACGAACTGCGGGAGGCCATGCGCGAGAAGGGGCTGGGCACGCCCGCGACCCGGGCCGCCATCATCGAGGGCCTGATTTATGAGCAATACGTGCAGCGGCATGGCAAGGAACTCCAGGCCACCGCCAAGGCCTTCTCACTCATGGAACTGCTCAACGGGCTGGGCATTCCCGAGCTGACCCGGCCGGAGCTGACCGGCGACTGGGAGTTCAAGCTGAGGCAGATCCAGCGCAAGCAAAAGAGCCGCGGCGAGTTCATGACCGAGATCGCCGAGATGACCCAGCACATCGTGGACCGGGCCAAGCAGTACGAGCACGACACCATTCCCGGAGACTTCGGCGTGCTCCAGGCAGCCTGCCCGAAATGCGGCGGCGAGGTGCATGAGAAGTACAAGGTCTTCCAGTGCGCCAAGTGCGATTTTTCGATGTGGAAGATCATCTCGGGGCGCATGTTCGAGCCGGAGGAAGTCGAAACCCTCCTGCGCGAAAAGCAGATCGGGCCGCTCCAGGGATTCCGCAGCAAGCTGGGCAAGCCCTTCGCCGCCGTGCTCAAGATGAACGCCGAGCACCGCGTCGAGTTCGATTTTGGCGACTCGAACAAGCCGGAGAACGGGGAGGCGTCCGCCCCGGTCGATTTCACCGGCAAGGAGCCCTTGGGCCAGTGCCCCAAGTGCGGCGGTCGCGTTTTCGAGAACGGGATGAACTACGTCTGCGAAAAGGCGACCGGGCCGGAGAAGACCTGCGACTTCCGAACCGGCGCGGTCATCCTCCAGCAGAAGATCGAGCCGGCCCAGGTGAAGAAGCTGCTCGAAACGGGGCGGACCGACGTCCACGGCGGCTTCGTCTCGAAGCGCACCGGCCGCAAGTTCGAAGCCAGCCTCGTGCTCAAAGCCAAAGAAGTGAAATTCGAGTTCCCGCCGCGCAAATCCAAGGCCGCCGCCCGATCGTCCACCCCGAAGGAGCCGCCCAAAAAGCTGGATTTTACCGGGCAGGAGCCCCTGGGCAAATGCCCCCGGTGCGACAGCCGTGTGTTCGAGGCCGACGAGGCTTACGTATGCGAGCGCGCCCAGGCCGAGACCAAGCCCTGCAAGTTCAAGACGGGCAAGCTGGTCCTGCAACAGCCGATCGATCGCGAGCAGGCCCGCAAGCTCCTGGCCGAGGGCCGCACCGACCTGCTCAAGCAGTTTGTCTCCGGCAAAACCGGCCGGCCGTTCGAGGCCTGCCTGGTGCTGCAGGAAGGCGGCAAGGTGGGCTTCGAATTCCCGCCGCGAGAGGAGAAGGCTTGAGCCCGCGCCCCCGCACCGGCACGAACGCGCCCGATCGCCAGCCGGAGGCCCGCGAGGAGGGGGACAAAATGGTCACGTTGTTTCTGCGGCACCTGGCCGCGGACCGCGGCGCCTCGCCTTACACGGTCCGGAACTACCGCCAGGCTCTGATCGAGTTCGGGCGGTGGCATCGACAGGAGCGCCAGACCGACCCCGACTGGCCGGCATTGCAGCGGGACGATTTCAGGGCCTACCTGCGGAGCCTGGGCCGCCTCGGCCTGGGCCGCGCCGCCACCCACCTGCGCTTCAGCGCATTGCGCGCGCTCTATCGTTTCCTCATACGACGGGGGCTGGCCGAAAGTTCGCCCATCAAGAACCTCGCCCTGCCCCGGCAGGAGAAGCGGCTTCCGAAGTTCCTGACGGTTCCCCAGATGCTGGCCCTGCTGGAAGCCCCGTTGCGGCCGCTGCTTTCCGAACCGCGCCGCGCGGGCCCCGGCCGCCCGACCGACGAGGCCGTCTGCCACCGCGACCGGGCGTTGCTGGAGACGTTCTACTCGTGCGGCCTGCGCATCAGTGAGGCCTGCGCCTTGCGGGTCGAGGACATCGATTGGAATGAGCAACTGGTCCGCGTGCGCGGCAAAGGCAAGAAAGAGCGGCTCGTGCCCATCGGCAGCGCGGCCCTGGCGGCTATCCGGCAGTATTGGAGCAAGCTACCCCAGGCCCCCGGCCACAGCGAACCCGTCTTTCTCCCTGCCACCCGCGCAGTCAAGCCGCTCACGACCCGCATTGTCCAGGGCCGCCTCAAGCGCCACCTCGTCGCCGCCGGCCTGGACCCAGCCCTCACTCCGCACAAGCTGCGGCATTCCTACGCCACACACCTGCTCGACGCGGGGGCGGATTTGCGCAGCGTGCAGGAACTGCTCGGCCATGCCCACCTCGTCACCACCCAGGTCTATACCCATCTGAGCACGGACCGGCTCAAGAAAGCCTACGACGCCGCCCATCCGCGGGCCTGACTCACGCGGAGCGCTCTCGCCGACTTATGACCACACTCAACCTCATCCTCTGGATCTACATTGTCCTGCTCGTGGCCGGCGGCCTGATCGGCTTTTTCAAGGCGGGCAGCAAAGTGTCGCTTTTCATGGCGGCGGGCTTCGCCCTGCTGCTGACCGTCTGCGCGCTCGGCCTGGTCAAGACCCCGTGGCTGCCGGAAGTGTCGCTCGCGGCCCTGCTCGCCGTGTTCGCCGTCCGCCTGAAGAAGACCGGCAAGTTCATGCCCAGCGGGCTGATGCTGGCCCTCACGGCCGGGGCCCTGCTCCTGCGCTGGCTGCTGCGTTAGGCGCCCGCGCTGACCCGGGCCGCCCGGATCATTCCGGGAGGCGGCTTTGCCAGCGGTAGCGGCCGGAGCCGACCTCGAACACCGCGCGGCCGTCGGCGGCGCGCAGGAACTTCACGCCCCTGGCGCCCTCGGCCGGACGGCCATCGACCCTGACGGCGGCGGCCTCGGCCGCCGGCACCTGCACGGTGGCGGCGGTGTTGGGGGGCACTTCCATGTCCCAGTCGAATTGGCGGCCTTTTCGCCGCCAATGGCTGCTGATGAGCCCGTAGGGCGAGCGGTGGGTGGCGCGGGCAAACTGGAGGTCGCCGACCGGCGTGGGGCGCATGAGGATGTGTTTGAAGCCCGGCCGCTCGGGGTCGGGCCGGATGCCGGCCACGCGCTCGTAGAGCCAGAGCACCAGGTCGCCCACGAGCATGACGTGGTTGCCGGAGTTCATGGCCGGATCGGCGGTGTCGCCATTCCAGAGTTCCCAGACGGTGGTGGCGCCGCGGTGGACCATGTAGCCCCAGCTCGGGTAGGCGGTGTTGGTGGCGAAGGTGTAAGAGAGATCGTCGCGGCCGAAATCGCTAAGCACGCGGTTGAGCCATTGTCCGCCCACCAGGCCCGTGCCGATGTGGCCGCGGGTTTCGCCGGCGATCTTGTCCGCCAGGTTCTGGAAGACCCGCTGGCGCTGGTCCTCGGGGACCATGCCGAAAGCCAGGGGCAGCACGCTGGTCGTCTGGGCGCCGTTGTCGTAGCGGCCGGCCTCCTTGTCGAAGTATTTCTCGTGGAACTTCTCCTTGAGGACCGCGGCCAGGGCCTCGAATCGCCGGGCGTCGTCCGGCTTGCCGTTGAGGGCGGCGTAGCGCGCCATCAGCCCGAGGCAACGATAGAAGTAGGTGGTGCCGAGGATCGGGCCGGCGGTCTTGCGCGCCGGATCCTTCGAGTGAATCAGCTTCGGGTCCTCGGGAGGCACGCACCAGTCGCCGTAGGTGTCGCGGGGCATGATCCCGTTGGTGATGAAGCCGCTCATGTGATCGATCCACTTGACCAGCGCCGGGTAATGGCGCGCGATCGCGGCCGTGTCCGCGAACTGGTCGCGCAAAGCCCCCGGGATGATCACGAGGCTGGCCGGCCAGGTGACGTTGTCGTTGTAGAGCGGCCAGTAGGAGGGGCACACGTCCGGCACGCTGCCGCTCTCCTTTTGGGCGTCCACGATGTCCTGGACCCACTTGGAGTAGAGCGAGGCGGTGCGGAAGAGGTAGCTTTCGCCGCGGGACTCCTCGCAGCGGTCGCCCAGCCAGCCCTGGCGTTCGTCGCGCTGCGGGCAATCGGTGGGAATGCTGCGGTAGTTGCCGCGCACGCCCCAGTGGATGTTGCGGTGAATGCGGTTGATCAGCGGATGCGAGCACTCGAATTCGCCCGCCGATTCCAGGTCGTCGTTCACCACGCGGCCGTCGAGGGAGGACAGCGTGGGGCGGCCGGGATAGCCCCGGACCTCGGCGTAGCGGAACCCGTGATAGGTGAACCGCGGCTCGTACACCTCGCTGCGCGCGCCCTTGAGGGTGTAAAGGTCGGTGACTTTGGCGCCGCGGATGTTGTCGAGATAAAGCGTGCCGTCGGGTTTGAGGGTTTCGGCGTGCCGCAGCGAGACGGTCGCTCCGGCGGGGCCCGAGACCCGGAGCCGGCACCAGCCGACCATGTTCTGGCCCAGGTCATAGATGAAGACTCCCGGCCGGGGCTGGGTGAGGGCCACGGGCTTGATCGTGCCGGTCACCCGGATGGGATCGATCGTTTGGGCGCAAAGCCTGCCGCCCGGCGCCCCCACGAGGCCGGCCTTCTCCCATTCGCGGTCGTCGTAGCCCGGCCGGGTCCAGTCCCCCAGCTCTTTGCGGGCGTCGTATTCCTCGCCGTCGTACTCGTTGTTGGCCAGGATGGGGCCGTCGCAGGTCAGCCGCCAACCGGCGTCGCTCAGCACCTCGGTGCAGGAGCCGTCCTGGAACTCGATGCGCAGATGGAGGCGCAGTTTGGGAAAGCCATAGGTCTGGGTGGTGGCCGGTTCCTCGCGGCGGGGGGCGTAATAGCGCCCGTTGCCCAACACGACGCCCAGGGCGTTGGCCCCGCGGACCAGGTAGGGCTTGATATCGTGGGTGACGTAATAGACCCGCTTGGGATACTCGCTCAAGGCGGGCGACAGGACGGCGTCGCCCACCTTTCGGCCGTTGAGGTGAAGTTCGGAGAGGCCCAAGCCGCAGACGTAAGCGGTCGCCCGGCGCACCTGGCCTTCGACGGCGAACTCCTTGCGCAACCAGCGCGCGGGCAGCCGCCGATCCGAAGCCACCCGGACTTCCTTCCAGGGCTCCATTCCCACCGGGCCGAGAATCTTCGCCGCCACCCAGTTCGTGTCGGCAAACTCGATCTTCTGCCAGTCCTCCTCCTCCCGATTGCTGGCTCGCCAGGCATCGTCGGTGCAGAGGACCATAGGCTCGCCCGTCGCGAACGCGATCTTCAGGATCCCCACCAGGCCGGCGGGGTTGGGATTCTCGCCGACGTTGCGGACGGACACCGCCACCAGGTTCGAGCCCGGTCGCAGCAGGCCCCCCAGGGCGAGGTCCGTCACCGCTTTGAAGCTGGCGCCTTTGCCGGCTTCCTGTCCGTTGGCGAAAACGGTGAAGTCGTTGTCGCCCGCCACGAGGAACTGGGCGCGGGACACGGTGCGGCCAGGCGGCAGAGTGAAGGCGCGTCTGAACCAGCGCTCGCCCAGCGGGGCCGCCTTTTCGGGCGATTCCTCGGGAAACCAAATCCACTGCGTGCCAATGAACAGGTTGGTGGTCTCGCGGCCATCTTTGCCGATCCATCGGGCCTTCCAATCGGCCTCGGCCAGCAGCCCCATGGTCCAACGCGCCGGGGCGCTCCATTCCGAGGGCCGGCCGTGTTCGTCCCAGACCTGCACTTTCCAGTGGCATTCCAGATGCGAAGTCAGCGGCGTCCCCGCGTAGAGAACGCCGATGGATTGATCGGACGCGACCTTGCCCGAGTCCCACAAGTCGCCCTCCTCCGCCTGGAGGGCGGCGCGCGAGGCGGCCACCAGGACGCGGTAGGCGCTCTGGGATTGGGCCCGGGCCCGCGGGCTCGAAGCCTCGAGGCGCCAGTTCAAGCGCGGCTGCGGGGGATCTATCCCCAACGGTTCGACCAGCGATTCGCAGCGCAGATCGACCGGCTTGAGTGTCGCCGGCGCCCCCGCCGCCCAGCCATGCACGAGAACCACAGTCAGAACTGCCAGCCATTTTCTCATAAAAGCGCCTCGATGTTGGCCCGACACAGCCCGGCGGGCGAGCACTTTCCACCGGGGGGCCGGCTCGACCGGCGTCACAGCGACCGGATCAGGCGCTGGATGAAGCTGGGACGGTCGGGCCCGAAAGTTGTCGCCGGAGCGCCCCGGCGGGCTTTCTCGAGGTCGTATTGGACGGCAATGGCGATGGCGTGGCCGCCGCGCTTGTCACCCCGGATGGCGTCGATGCCGTAGCCGTAGCTGAGCGAGGCCTTGAGCCGGTCGTCCTTGGAATCGAAACTCAGGCTGGCGCCCACGCCGGAGTTCCAATGGCTGGGCTGCTCCAGGCCGGGAGTGTAGTCGAAGATGGCCGTGGACGCGCCCACCCCCGCCCGCCAGCGGTGCGCCTTGTCGATGGGCAACTGGTAGAAGCCCGTCAGCAAAGCCATGTTCCGAGTGCTGATCTCGCCGAAGTAATAGCCGGGGAGAGTATATGGGAATTGGGAGATCAGGTTGAGCAGGCCGCCGATGCGGTAGGCGCTCAGCCGGTCCGCCTGGATCGTGGTGCCCAGGTTGGCGGCCACGCCGAAACGATGGCCGGATTCGGGCAGCGTGTAGTCCAGCAGGGCGCGCCCCCAAAACAGGTGCGCCCATTGGTTGATCGCCCGGTCGCCTCCATACCCGAAGGGCCCGGATTCGAGCCGACACTGGGCCTCGTACCATCCCGAGAGCTCCATGCCCATCTGCGGGATCAGATCGAACTCCTGGCCGCCGTAGCGCAAGCCGGTGCGCACGGTGAACACGGGCTGGTTCTCCGGGATGACGAAGTCCGGCGCCGTAAGATCGTCCCGCTCATAGACGGCGTAGTGAAGCCCGCCGCGCAGCAACCCGTAGAGCGGGATGCGGTCGGCGGGGTTGAAGAGCCGGTAGAGGCTGGCGCTGGCGCCCCCGCCATGGCCTGTCCAGGATTCGGAGTGGTACCACTTGCCCTGGCGGATTTCGTCGTAGCTGTAGGCAAAACCGCCGCCTGCGATCCCCACGCCCAGATCCGTATAGGCGCCCAGCACTTCGCGGATGCCCAACTCGCCGTCCACGTACACCGGCGAAACCGCCATCCGCAGGGCCAGGTTGGTGCGCTCCAGATAGGGAATGTTCCGATAATAGAAGGCGTATCCGGAGACCGGGGCGTGCCCGACGATTTCCTTGTGGTAGCC
>JAKLEJ010000660.1 GCA_022711695.1 Verrucomicrobiota bacterium
CCACTGGCAGGCGCGGGTGCGCACGCTGAGCACGCCGCCCTGGGGCATGGCTTGAACGGCGTTCAGGAACAGGTTGAGAAACACCTGCTCGATCTTGGCATGGTCGATCCGCACCGGCGGCAGATCCGCCGCGAGTTCGCGCGCCAGCCGCACCCGCGAGGCGTTGATCTGGTAATTCACCAACGCGAGCGATCGTTCGATGATCGCGTTGAAGTCGCAGTCCCGCATGACGATGTGGGTCGAGGCGGATAGAGTCAGCAACTCGCGCACGATCGTGTCGGCCCGTTTGACCGCGTCCCGCATGTCCGTCAAAACCAGGCTCAAGTTCTGGTTGTCGGGAGGCAGGTTGTTCTTGAGATAGGCCAGGCCCATCAGCATGGTCTGGAGGGGGTTCTTGACCTCGTGGGCCACGCCGGCCGCCAGGGTGGCGATGGACTCGAAGCGCTCGGCCTGGATCAACTGCAACTGCGTGGCCTTGAGCGCCTCGTGCGAAGCGTTCAGGTCCTCGAGGGTCCTGCGCAGGGCTTCGTCGTTCTTGGCCAGTTCCGCATACGCCGTTTTGAGGCGTTCCTCGGCCTGTTTGCGTTCGGTGATGTCGGAGATCAGGCCGTCGTAGGCCACCAAGGCCCCCTGCTCGTCGCGGCGGGGCACGGAGGTGTTCCGGATCCAGCGCACCTGGCCGTCCTTGCGGATGAGGCGGTGTTCGATGGGAGGGGGGGTCTGGCCCGCGAGCAGCGCCCGGACCTGCGCCAGGACGGCGGGGCGGTCCTCCGGCGGCACCATGCCCAGCCAAAGCTGCGGGCTCTGCTCGAAGTCCGCCGGGCTATAGCCCGTGAGGGTCTCGCTGCCGGGGCCGTGCGTGGTGGACACCGCCCGGCCGTCCTTGAGCCGCACGGTGAAGATGTAATCGGTGGTCGAAGCGGTGAGCAGCTTGTAGCGCTGCTCGCTCTTGCGCAGCGCCTCCTCGGCGTGCTTGCGCTCGGTGATGTCGCGCGAGACCACCACCATCTTGAAGGGACGCCCCCAGCGGTCGCGAATGACGTTGGGCTGGGACTCGATGGAGCGGATTTCGCCGTTCCGGAGCAGCAGACGGTATTCCAGCCGCTGGCCCGCGCCCGTCGCCAGGGTCTCCCGGAAGACCCGATAGACCCGGTCCCGGTCCTCAGGGTGAATCTCCAGAAAGACCGTGCTGCCTTTGACGAACTCGAGGTCGCCGAGGATGCCGCGATAGGAGGGGCTGTGATAGACCCGGCGGCCGTCCCGGTCCAGCACCATGATCAGGTCGGTGACGTTCTGGGAGATCAGGCGCGAGAACTCGCGCCGCTCGCGCAGCTCATCCAGCGCGCGGCGGCGCTCCTGAGCGTAACGAAAGAGGCGCGCCAGCGTGCGCGCGTCGGCCTCGTCTCGCAGCAGGTAATCCTGCGCGCCCTTCTCGATGGCCTGCCCTCCCAGCGCCTCCTGGCCAGGCTCGACCACCGCCACGATCGAGGGCAGCGGGTTGCGCTGCCGCAACCGCTCCAGCGTCTCCAGGCCGGCGCTGTCCGGCAGAAACAAGTCCAGCAGGATCAGGTCCATCCGCTGGTGTTTGGCCAGGTGAGTCATGGCCTCCTGGAGAGCGCTCCGTCTCACCACCTCGACAGGGGCATTGGGCGCGCCCGCGGCCAGGGCTTGCTCCTGCAGGCGCCCGGCCACGGCGGCATCCGCCTCCACCACCATGACTCTGAGCGGCCGCGCGATCATGGATCAGGCC
>JAKLEJ010000661.1 GCA_022711695.1 Verrucomicrobiota bacterium
CGGGACCGGCGGGCTCGGGCAGGATCAGGCGGGGCCACGGGGACTGAGGCTCGCGGTTCAGGAGCCGGTTGAGGCTCACCCAATCGTGCTCCAATCGCTGGCGGTCGGTGCGCAGTTGCTCGATTCGCCGGGCGCGGTCGTTCTGGGTCCGGAGCAGCCATACTTGGGCCACCTCACCGGCTTGGTAGCGCTGTTCCAGGGATGCCACCATCCGCCCCAGCCAGGCCAGATCCTCTTCGCCCGCATCGAGGACATGGGCGTTCTGGGCGGCGCCAAACAGGATCCGGGCCAGGTCCCGCCGACGCTGCTGGTACTGGTATTCCAGGTCCGACTGTTCCCGCGCGGCCTCGGCTTCGGCCAGGGCCCGCTCCAACTTCGGCTTGCCCCACAGGGGCAGCTTTTGCTCCAGGCCGTAGATGATGTCGCCTTCGTCCGCGCGCATCCCGACATCGGCGAACATGAAGCCGGCGCGGACGGTCGGGTCTTCCCAGACACGCACGGCTTTGACCCCGGCCCGGGCGGCTTCCCACCGGGCCTCGGCCGCTTTGATCGCCGGGAGGTTCGTCCGCATCTCCTCGGACAGCAATCCCAGCAGCGCGGGCGTGACCCGCAACGCGTTGGTTTCGCCGTTCGAGAGGCGCGACGGCTCGGCCGCCGCAGCGCCCACGGCGGCGGCAATGGAAATCCACAATGGCAGCAGGTTCTTCATCGTCGTCTGTTCGGCTCGCAAGGCCGGGTTTGGAATGCTGTGCGGAATCGGTCTTTGTTACGGGTCGGAGCGTCCGCGCCGCCAGCCCCCGGGTCAAGCCGCAAGACAGGCGGGCGGACCGGCGGAAGAAGCAGCGGCGCTGGAAACAGCCCGGGCTCAAGGCGTCGGTACACACCTCGAGACCGGGAGAGGAAGAATCAGATCAGGAAAGCGCAGTCCCGCTGGTAAAGCGGCGGGCCGGCGCGGGGGACCAAGGAAAGGAAGGAGGACCAGGGGCGGTCGATGGGGCGTTCGGCGAAGACGAGCTTGCCGACGGGCACACCCGCCAGGCTTTGCAGGTCGTCGCTGGGCGCACCCCGCGTCGGCGCGGAGGCCGGGGCGGGATCCCGATCGGGGGCGGTGGGTTCGGCGCAGGCGCAATGGCGGCACGCGCAATCCACGCAGGAACACGAACCCGCCCGCTGCGCCGACGCGGCCGCGGCTGAAAAGGCCGGCGCGGCCGCCGCCAGCAACAGGCAGACGAGCATCGAGACAATGCTTTGGAACCGGAGGCTCATCGCGCCTGGAGCGCCCGTGGCCCGGAGGCGCTATTTGGCTTTCGGGGTTTCGGCCAGCTTCTTGAGAAACTTCTCGGGCTCTTTGTTGAACGCCTTGAGACAGCCCTTGCAGCACAGCTTGATCTCCTGGTCCTTGTAGGTGAACACGTAGGGTTTGCCCATCGAGTCCAGCTTCTCGTCTGAGACCAGGCAGGTGTCGAGCTTGTAGGGTTTGGCCTTTTTCTTCTCCTCGGCGCTGAAGCCAGTCAGCGGCGCCGCCAGAAACGCCAGGGCCAGGAACGAACAGGTCAGAGTCTTCAATAACTTCATATTAGTCCTCACTCATTGGTGCTTCTTACACCGGGGGACAATAACACCCGCGAACATTTTTTCAAGATGGGGGGGGCCGGCCGGCCCCGAAACCAGGGCTGGCGCCGGGCGGAGGCCCGGGTATCCTGCGGTCATGCAAGGCGTGCGAACCGGGCTCGATG
>JAKLEJ010000662.1 GCA_022711695.1 Verrucomicrobiota bacterium
AGCACTTGCGCAAGGTCTCGACCCTCCACCCATTCCATCGCCAGCAGGAGGTGGCCGTCCGCCTGGACTTCGAAGTCGTGCGCCGTCACCACGCAGGGTGAACTGACACGCGCCAGCAGTTTTGCCTCCCGTAGAAACCGCGCAACCGACGCTCCGGGCGCGACGAGTTTGAGCGCCACGATTCTGTCGAGCTGTCGGTGTCGCGCCTTATAGACAATCCCCATCCCGCCCCGCGCACGCTCCTCGATCAGTTCGTAATTGCCGTGACGGCGGGCGGCGGTACCGACGGGAGACGATGCAACGTGTGAGCCCGGGGAGGCGCCTGGCGGCGTCTCTCCGGCCGGACCTTTCGGACGCCCAGACCTGGCAGGCTCATCCCGAGCCGGCGGCTCATGCTCTGCATCCGGCTGGCCGGGCTCAAGCCCCAGGCTCAGGAGACAGTGAGGACAGAACTCCTGCGAGGCATCGGCGGGAATCTTGCGCCCGCATTCTTTGCATATCCGGTCCGCGTGCATCGTTCTCTTCCGCAGGGCCCCTGGGAAACGCGCCTACCGTAACAGACACACTCCTCAAGCGCCAAAGCTTTTTGGGCAGGGCCGGCGACTGTTGTCAGGCCGTCTGGCGTTGTGGGCTGGCCTGAGGGGGCAACCGAAAGAACGCGCAATGCACGACCCGCTCCTCGTGGAAAGGGAGGAAAGGGTTCAAACCAGAGCACTGCCATCTCTTGCGCATTTCAGTCGCCTTCGTCGGGGTTCTTCCAGGTTTGCAACCTCGTGCGGGCGTTCTCCCGGGTCCCCATGTGCAGCCGGGCGGCAATCCACTTCAGAGGCAGCGGCGTTTCCCGGCTCGGGCTGGCTTCAGGTTTCCCGCAGGGCCGTGGCCACGGGCATGCGGGCGGCGCGGAGCGCCGGGAAGAGTCCGCCAATCATGCCGATGAGGATGGCATAACAGCCCCCTTCGATGAGCAGTCGCGGGGTGACATCGAAGGCGAACGCCACCTGGCTGAAGCTCTGCCAGTTCATGGTGGCGGTCTGGAAACCGTCAAAGGCAAAATAGGCTGCCGCGGCTCCGATCGCCCCGCCCAGCGCCGCCAGGAAGAGCGCTTCCGCCATCACCGACAGCACCACCGGCGTCGCCCCAAAGCCCAGCGCCCGGAGGGTGGCGATCTCGCGGGTGCGGGCGGACACCGCCGAGTACATCGTATTCAAGGCCCCAAACACCGCTCCCACCGCCATGAGCGAGGCGATCAGCGTGCCCAGGCCCGTGATGAGCTTATAGACCGAGGCCGATTGCTCGACAAAGTACTCCGTTTGCCGCATGACCTTGACCGAGAGGCGCGGGTCCGAGTTGAGGGTTTCCTTGAGCCGGTCGAAGGCTTCCGGCGACACCAGCCGGGCCTGCACGGATTGATAGCTGTTGCCGCGCTGATACGCCGCCTGGAGCACGCTGGCGTCCGTCCAGATTTCCGACTCCGCCACTCCGCCGCCGGCCGAGAACAGCCCGACCACCTTCCACGTGTTCCGCCCCACATGCAGTTGCGAGCCGACGGCCAGCCCGGTGAATTCACTGGCGGCGCCCAGGCCCGCGATGACTTCGTTGCAGCCCGGCGTGAACTGGCGTCCCTCGACGATCTTTACCGCAGGGTGGACTTGAAAAGCCGGGCCGCTTAGGCCGCGCATCGGCACATTGGCGTCCGTCTGGCTCGACCGCTTGAGCAGGTTGA
>JAKLEJ010000663.1 GCA_022711695.1 Verrucomicrobiota bacterium
CCGGTTAAAGCCAAAACCCTGGCGCGGCGGTTTGACAGGATTAACAGGATAGACAGGATGACTGAGGCCCGAGTTCTCCAGCGTCGATCCGCTTCGGTTCCGCAATCCTGCGCATCCTGGTCATCCCGTCTTCATAATTCTCCTTTGGGGCATGCTGTGCGACCTGCGCTGGCCCGACCGCCTGAAGGCGGGACTCTGACGGGAGGGTGAGCCGCGGATTGACGGGATTCTCCTGGCTCCAGTCACCCCTCGCCAGTCACCAGTCACCGCTCTCTTTCGCGTGGTTCGCGGTTGCCAGCGTTCTTCGGGCCTCCGCGGCTTTGTGGTGAAAAGCCATTCGGATGGGGATCGCGACCCAGGTGTGATAGGCAGGCGCAGTGAGAAAGCCTGTCCCGGTGAGACATCCTGCGTCGTCTCGCGGGGCAAGCGGCGGCTCACGGAACCGGCGCGCAGCGGAGTGCGCGCCCCACCAAAGAAGCAAGCGGCGTCTCGCGGAGCAAGGGATGGTCGCCCTCCCGTCTCGGCGGGAGCGCCGCCCTGCCACAAGGCAAGTGACTGGTGACTGGTGACTGGCGCGAATTCAAGGGCTTTGGAGCGGCTTGCGCTGGGGGCGTTGGCCGGTTAGGATGGCGGCTCTATTATATGGCTGATTCTTACATTCAGGAGCTGTTCGCAGAGCGCATCGGCGGGCGGATGTACGGCAAGGGAACGGCGATCTACAAGTTCGAGAAGATCAAGCGGGCCAAGCGGGCGGCCCTGGCGGCCAACCCCGGCGCCGAGATCGTCGATATGGGCGTGGGCGAGCCCGACGAGATGGCCTTCCCCGAGGTGGTGGGCAAGCTGCACGAGGAGGCGCTCAAGCCCGAGAACCGGGGCTACGCCGACAACGGAGACCAGGTGCTGAAGGACGCGGCGGCGCGCTACCTGGATCGTGTGTGCGGCGTCAAGGGAATCGATCCGCAGACCGAGGTGCTGCACTCGATCGGGAGCAAGGCGGCCCTGTCGATCCTGCCGGCGGCGCTGGTCGATCCCGGCGACGTGGTGCTGATGACCACGCCGGGCTACCCGGTGTTTGGCACGCACTCGAAGTACTACGGAGGCCAGGTCTATAACCTGCCGCTCACGGAGGAGAACCAGTTCCTGCCCCGGCTCGAGAGTGTTCCGGCGGATGTCCTCTCGAAAGCCAAGGTGATGACGATCAACTATCCCAACAACCCGACCGGCGCGTCGGCCACCCCCGAGTTCTTCGAGCGCGTGGTGCATTTCGCCCGCCGGCACAACCTGGTGGTGGTGTCGGATGCGGCCTACGCCGCGCTGGTCTTCGAAGGGCGGCCTCTGAGCTTCCTGGCCACGCCCGGCGCCAAGGAAGTGGGCCTGGAACTGCACTCGTGCAGCAAGAGCTTCAACATGACCGGCTGGCGCATCGGCTTCGTCGCGGGCAACGAGCTGCTGGTGAAGGCCTACGGCGATGTGAAGGACAACAGCGACAGCGGGCAGTTCCTGGCCATCCAGCACGCCGCCGCCTACGGATTCGATCACCCGGAAATCACTGCCGCCATCGCCGCGAAATACTCCCGCCGCATGGACGCGCTGGTGAAGACCCTGCGGGAGGCCGGGTTCAACGCCCGCAAGCCGAAGGGCTCGTTCTTCCTCTACGTGAAGGCTCCCCGCGCCGCGCTCAAGAAGGACGGCGCGCGCATCGCGTTTC
>JAKLEJ010000664.1 GCA_022711695.1 Verrucomicrobiota bacterium
TGCCCCTCTATCTTTACCTGGCTTTCAACGCGCCGCACACGCCCTACCAGGCCCCGCAAGATTACATCCAACGTTGCCGGCACATCCCGGACCCCACCCGCCGGGTCTATGCCGCCATGATCGCCTGTTTGGACGACGAAATCGGGCGCGTCGTCGCCGCGCTCGAACGAAGGAGCCTGCGCGGGAACACCCTGATTCTCTTTCACAGCGACAACGGCGGCACCCGGAACGCGATGTTCGCCGGGGTCATGGCCGACATGTCCCAGGTGAAGATTCCCTGCGACAATGGCCCCTATCGCGACGGGAAGGGGTCTCTTTTCGAGGGCGCGACGCGCGTGTGCGCGTTTGCCAACTGGCCCGGCCGAATCAAAGCTCAGACCGTGGACGGCTTGATCCACGCGGTGGATGTCTATCCCACGCTTGCCGCTCTGGCCGGGGCCTCCACGGCCAAGTGCAAACCGCTTGACGGCTTCAATGTCTGGGACACCCTGGCCGAGGGCAAGCCCTCGCCGCGGACCGAGTTCCCCTACAACGTCGAGCCCTTTCGGGCGGCGTTGCGGCAAGGCCACTGGAAACTCATCTGGCGCAACCTGCTTCCCGCCAGCGTTGACCTGTACGACCTCGCGAACGATCCGTCGGAGCAGCGCAACCTTGCCGAGGCGCATCCTGACAAGGTCCTGGCAATGCAGCAGCGGCTGAACGCCCTGGCGAAGGAAGCCGCCAAGCCGCTCTTCCTTGCAGATCAGTTCAAGGTGGTTCTGAAGAACATGAACGGCGAGCCCGTCCTGCCGATCGACGACGGCGCCGGCGATCCGGAGCAACCGTGAACGCGGCTGGCCGGCCCGGTTGACCAAGGCCTTTGACCATGCGTGATGAACGGGACCTGCAGCCCGCCCCGGTTGGGGCGAAGGGGCTGTTTCCCCTCTGGGTCGCTGTCGCCTTGCTGGCGCTTGGCTACCCGTTGAGCATCGGCCCTGCCGCGCGGTTCTACAAGGGGAAAAGCCCGCCTCAGGCGCTGAGGGCTTTCTATGCGCCGATCGAAGCGCTGTATGACTGCTCCGAGACGGCCCGCCGATTCTTGGATTGGTACCTGGCGGACGTTTGGGGCGCCAAGTGATCCATCACCACTCCGCCAGGGGGCGCACCGGGGGACCCGCCGGCGGGGCCTCCGCGCCCTCGGGCAGCGGGGTCAGTAGCACCGCCAACCGCGGCGCAGTGGCTCCCGACAGATGAACCGCCAGCTTGCGCGTCCGACGATTCTCCCCCTGCTTTTGCGGGTGGGGTGAAGCGGGCAGCGGTTCGGAGGGCATCACGCTCAGCTTTGCGCCGGCCGGGGAGAGAAGCCGAGCCTGGAGACGCGCCTTGCCGGACGAGAGCACCGCGGTTGTTCCGTCCTTGCCGATCTCGGCCTGGGCGGGCGTATGCAGAAACCACCAGACCTCGGCCGGCGCGTCGCATTGGATTTCGTCCTGCACCAGGACGGCTTTGCGGTCGAGCATCGCCAAGCCACGCTGGACGCGCCTGGCCGATTTGGCATAGGCGCGCGTCAGGTCCGCCACGGCGAAGGCCTTGTTCGGCGCGGACTCGTACTTGAGGATGGCGGCGGCAGCCGACGGTTCCTGGTCCGGCCCGGCGGCGGGGTTGATGACGAGCGTGTTGTGGCCTTCGGCGCGCAGTCGGT